>JAPPIB010000057.1 GCA_028820695.1 Acidiferrobacterales bacterium
CGCCAGAATCGGGCTGTTGATGCGAAAATAATGCTCTAACGCGATTTCAGGGCACAAGTAGTTCTATCTATCAGCCCGATACAGATTAAAATAGCCGAATCTGTTTCCTGTCCAGACGAACAGACAGCCTGTGAAATCTCTTCACCCGAATTGAATTAATCTCTTACCTTGATTCTGAGGATGCTTATTCCATGAAACTTGAACGAACCTTATCAATTATCAAGCCTGACGCAGTGCGGCGAGACCTGATCGGTGAAATCAATCGTCGGTTTGAAGCCGGTGGCCTATCCATTGTGGCGTGCAGGATGATCCACCTGACACAAGAGCAGGCCCAGGGATTCTATGCGGTACATCGGGAAAGACCCTTCTATGACAGCCTGGTGGAGTACATGCAGTCAGGGCCGATTGTGGTGCAGGTGCTCGAAGGCGACAATGCGATATCGAACAATCGGACGATCATGGGGGCGACCAATCCAGCCGACGCCGCGCCAGGCACCATCCGCGCGGATCTGGCGGAGTCCCTGGAGCGAAATTCGGTCCACGGTTCCGATGCCCAGGAGACCGCCAGGACTGAAATCGCATTCTTCTTTTCGGATGATGATATCCATTCCAGAAACGCCTGATTCCTGCGAATCGATGACGGGGCCTCACCGACTGAAATGAAGGTCAATCTACTCGGATATGAACGCAATGCGCTGACCGACTTTATGGCGGAACTCGGCGAGCCGTCCTATCGTACCGATCAGATCCTGAAGTGGATTCATCAGCGCAATGTGACGGACTTCAGCGAAATGACTGATCTCAGCAAGCAGCTCAGAGGCCGTCTTGGTGAAATCGCATCAGTTGAAGGGTTGCGTGCGGTCGGCGATACCGTGTCCACTGACGGCACTCGCAAGTGGCTTCTTCAGCTGGATGACGGTAACTGCGTTGAGACGGTTTTCATACCCGAGGACTCAAGGGGGACATTGTGCATCTCATCGCAGGTCGGATGCTCGCTCACATGTTCTTTCTGCGCTACTGGCAGACAGGGATTCAACCGGAACCTGACGACGGCTGAGATCATCGCGCAGGTTCGATTCGCGATCAATATGCTATCGACCGATCGGATCAGTCGGCCGATCACCAATATCGTCCTGATGGGCATGGGTGAGCCTTTACTCAACTACGGACAGGTTGTCCCGGCACTCCGACTCATGCTGGACGATTGCAGTTACGGATTTTCGAGAAGAAAAGTCACACTGAGCACCGCCGGTGTCATTCCCGGGATCAAGCGTCTGCTGACAGACTGCCCGGTCAGTCTGGCCGTCTCCCTGCATGCGCCGGACGATGAGTTGCGCAATCAGCTGGTTCCAATCAACCGCAAGTACCCGATCGCCGACCTGATGGCAGCATGCGCTGATTACGCAAGATATGATCGGCGTTGGCGCGTTACATTTGAATACATCATGATCAGGGACGTGAACGATTCGATCCGACATGCCAGAAATCTTGTTCGATTGCTTGCCGACGTTCCGTCGAAGGTCAATCTGATTCCCTACAATTCGGTTACCGGATTGGATTACGAGAGATCCTCGACACAGTCAATCGATCGGTTTCGCGACGTACTTCTTGCCGCAGACGTCATGACCATCACACGCAAGACCAGGGGCGACGAGGTCGCCGCCGCTTGCGGTCAGTTGGTCGGTCGATTCAAGGATCGGACCAAGCGGTCAAGTCGTCTGGGTACCGCATTGGCGGACGTGGCACTGGCCGAGTGACCGCGCAGGCGTCGGGGATGTCGATGAAAGTCCAGTCAGTCCGGGGAATGAAGGATCTTCTTCCCGGCGAAATCGAGCTTTGGCAACAGGTCGAACAGGAGATCCGTGAAGTATCGGCATTGTATGGTTACAGTGAGATCAGGTTGCCCCTGCTGGAACGGACCGAGCTTTTCAAGCGTTCGATCGGGGAAGCGACTGATATTGTTGAAAAGGAAATGTACACCTTCCTTGACAACAGCGACAAGAGCATGACGCTCAGACCGGAAGCGACCGCCAGTTGCGTGCGCGCCGGCATCGAGCACGGACTGTTTCACAATGCCCAGCCAAGATTGTGGTACATGGGATCGATGTTTCGTTATGAAAGGCCCCAGCAAGGACGCTACCGCCAATTCCACCAGTATGGAATTGAAGCGTTTGGCTGGGCCGGACCGGATATCGATGCGGAAATCATCGATATCGGCAATACGCTGTGGAAGCGCCTGAAAATTGCCCGGTTTGCCCGCTTGCAGATCAATTCATTGGGTACGCCTGACTCCAGAGCAACCTATCGTCGGCAACTGGTCGCATATTTCGAGGCCAATCATGGTGAGCTTGATGAGGACAGCGTCAGAAGATTGAAGACTAATCCGTTGCGGATACTTGACAGCAAGAATCCCGATATGCAGCAAGTGATCCAGTCTGCACCGGCCCTGTCGGATTATCTGAGCGACGAGTCCAGGGATCACTTCAACCGCCTGCTGAGGCTTTTGCGCGACCTCGGAATTGAATATGAAATCAACAACCGACTGGTTCGCGGACTTGATTACTACAACGGCACGGTTTTTGAGTGGGTAACCGACCGGCTGGGTGCGCAAAATGCGATATGCGCAGGTGGCCGATACGATGGGCTGGCCGAAATGCTGGGTGGGCGGGAAGTGCCCGGGATCGGATTCGCAATGGGTCTCGAGCGACTCGTTGACATTGTCAGGCTCGGCGACCTTGAGCCCTTGTCGACAGCCGCCGATGTGTATTTGTGTGTGCTGGGTGAAGAGGCACAGGGACAAGGCTATTCGATCGCACAGGCCCTGCGACAGGCGGATGTGTCGACCATCGTGCATTGCGGCGGCGGGAAACTCGCCCGACAGCTTCGGAATGCTGATAGGCTCAGTACTGCGATTGCTATAATTATCGGGCAATCTGAATTGGAAGCAGGCAATGCGATGATCAAGAACCTTAAGGTGGATGAACCGCAAAGAGCAGTTCGAATTTCAGAAGTTGTACAGACCGTAAAGCAGATGCTGAGTACAAACAATTAATCTTGAATCGGAGTCGAATCAGATGACAACCGAAGAAGAACGCCTAGATCAGATAAAGGAGTGGTGGAAGGAATACCGCTGGACGATTGTCGCAGGCACCGTACTCGGAATCGGTGTGATTGGAGGTTGGACGGGTTGGAACGAGTATACCCGAGTCCAGCAGGAATCCGCATCCGTGCTATATCAGGATGTGTCGGTCGCGGTGGTTCAAAACGACTATGAAGCGGCACTGACAGCAGCTGAGCAACTGTTGGATGAACATGGTTCTTCAGGTTATGCGGGCAAGGCCATGTTGCTGATGGCGCGCGCAAGTTATGAAAACGGCGACGCCGCCCAGGCTCGCCGCTATCTGCGCCAGGCATTGGATGAGGCCACTGAAGAGGCCACTGTTCATGTGGCCAGGATCAGATTGGCAAAGCTGATGATTGCCGATCGGGAATATCAGGATGCGCTCGACTTGCTTGACGTTGAAAGACAGCAGGGCTTCGATTCGTACTATCTCGAACTCAGAGGCGACGCCTATCATGCACTGGGAATGGATGAACAGGCGCATCAGGCTTATCTTCAGAGCATGGATGAACTCAGTCCGGGGTCATCATACGAACAGGTACTGGCATTGAAGTTAAACGAGACCGTCAGCGAATGACTCCAGTATGAAACTTCGCCTGATTATCGTAATCACCCTGTGCCTGACGCTTGTCGCCTGTGGCTCAGCCAGAAAGCGAGGCCCGGACCCGACACCTCTTTCCAAGATCACCGCGTCCGCGCAACTGGCATCTTTGTGGCGTAGTAATTTCGCGTCCGGGGGCACAGGTGCGGGCAGCCAGTTTATCAATTTGCTGCCGATTATCGTTGACGACCAGATATTCGGTGCGTCAGCGCAAGGTCGGGTCGCTGCCATCGGCAAGAGTGATGGCAAATTGCGTTGGTCAACTGATCTGGAAAACCAGATCACCGCAGGAGTGGGAGTGGGTGATGGCGTTGTAGCTGTAGTCAGTGCCGCCCGTGAGTTGGTGACGCTGCGATCGGACTCCGGCGAGCTGCGATGGAAAGAGTCGATCGATCAGACCTCGTTCACTCCGCCATTGGTTTATCGTGGGATTGTAGTAATGCAGACCATCGACGGCGACTTGCTGGCAATCGACGCTTCGAGCGGAGAGTTGATGTGGGATGCATTCTATGATCAGCCGGAATTCGTCGTTTTTGGATCTCCGCGGCCACTGGCCATCGGAAATCTGGTTCTTGTCGGCAATGCGACCGGCCGCGTGTTCGCGACTGATCTTGCGACCGGTCTGGAATTCTGGCAGATCTATCTGGGCGGCACAAGTTCCGAAACAGCACTGAACGACGCCGAAACCATACCGGTCATCTTTGGCGACCACCTGTTCGTTTCGGACTATACGAATGCGGTCGTGGCGTATGATCTGACCGACGGAAGTCTTTTCTGGCAGCGTCTCAGAAAATCCCAGCGTCGCTTGGCGGTGGATTCAGACCAAGTCTATGGAACGGATCTGGATGATACGGTTTTTGCGCTCTCGCGCAGTGACGGTTCAGTCAGGTGGGAGCAGAAATCGCTGCTGTACCGAAAACTGAGCAATATTGCACTGGTCGGTGATCATCTGGTGGTGGGAGATAATCAGGGTTATCTCCATATACTGGATACCGACAGCGGAGAAATTATCGGACGGGCAAAGCTGAGAAGTGATGTTCTGTTCGGTGGGTTTCTTACGGATGGCAACAGACTGTTTGTCAGTTATAGACAGGGGTCGATGGAGGCGTTCCGGCTGACTGCGGTCCAGTAATCCCTGAAGGCATGGCCAGGGCGGGACGCCCCCGATCTTTGGACTCCAGTTGCCTGTACGGCCGGCTGGGCAAAATAGCTGTCATGGTCGCTGCAGCGTGGCGTACGACCTGTTCGGTCCGGCAGGGACACCATGGTGAATGCAGTTATGTCGCTTTATACGCTGCAGCTGTTTGTGTCAATCCGGCGACCGCCTGATGTTACGAACAGGGTTACCCGGAACATAGAACACCAAGCACACCGCATTTGATCTTGTCGGAGAGGTTCATGCTGCCCGTAATCAGTATTGTCGGACGCCCGAATGTCGGGAAGTCCACCTTGTTCAATCGCCTCACGCGAACTCGCGATGCGCTGGTCGATGACATTCCCGGTGTGACCCGGGATCGGCTCTACGGTGTCGCCCGATTCGGTGAACGCAACGTTCTCATTGTGGATACAGGTGGAATCGGTGAGGAGGACGACGGACTTTCCAAACTGGTGGTGGAACAGGTCGAGTCGGTATTGGAAGAGTCGGATGCAATCGTGTTTTTGGTTGATGCAACCCAGGGTCTGACGGTTGCTGATGAGCAGATCGCACAGCGCCTCGGCAGGATCAATCTGCCAGTGGCCATCGCAGTCAATAAAAGCGAGGGACTGGCACCGGAACTCGCCTGTCTGGAATTCCAGTCGCTCGGATACAGCGAACCGGTCGCCATCTCAGCGCGTCGCGGCAGCGGCGTGGCACAGATGTTTGAGCCGATTGTGCAGTCACTGCCCCAGCAGGAGGATTCACTGTGGCTTGATCCCGGACCGAAAATTGCTGTGATCGGTCGGCCGAACGTCGGCAAGTCCACATTGATCAATGCCATCTGCGACGACCAGCGTCTGATTGTCAGTGACGTGCCGGGTACTACCCGGGATAGTGTGCTGGTCCCATTTGAGCGAGGTGGAGAACGCTATCGATTCATCGATACCGCGGGTGTGCGCAGAAAGTCCAGGATCGACGAATCACTGGAAAAACTCTCAGTCGTGAAGACCCTGCAGTCGATAGAGGCCGCACATGTCGTGATTCTGATGCTGGATGGGTCGGAGGCTGTAACCGACCAGGATGCCACACTGGCGGGTCTGATCAGGCGTGCCGGACGTCCGGTGATCATTGCTGTGAATAAATCCGACCGAATCACAGCCGCATCCCGTGTCGATATCGAAAAGATGCTCCAGCGAAAGCTCGCATTTGCACCACATCATGAGTCGCTCTATCTGTCGGGACTCAAGCGCCAGGGGTTTTCGAAGCTGCTCAAGGCGATCGATCTGGCTTACCGCTCGGCGATGATCGACATGCCGACTGGGATCCTGAACAGGACGCTGCAGGATGCCGTCAGTCAGATGCCTCCACCTTTATCCCGTCGTCGACCGGTGCGCTTGAAATATGCTCACCAAGGCGGTCGAAACCCGCCGGTAGTCGTGGTCCACGGCAATAATGTAAGTTCAATTCCAGACCACTATCGCCGCTATCTGGAAAAGTATTTTCGCGAACGGTTCGATCTTTTCGGCGCTGATGTCCGGGTGGTCTTTCGTTCGGGCAAGAATCCGTTCGACAAAGACCGCGACTGAGTCGGGTCAGCTGTCGACGGAATCCACTTCAAGATTCAGGGTGCCGTCCGACAGTTGCGCCCGGACCTTGTCTCCGCTCGATACGCAGTCCACATGGGATATCACTGAATCGTCATCGGCGCGACGCATGATCGAGAATCCGCGATTAAGGGCAGTGGTGGGATTTGCGGATTGAAGCCTCGCAAGTAAATTCTCAATCTGATTGGACTTGGCATTGAAATGCTTGGAGAAATGAATATCAAGCAGTCTTTGGGCCTCTGAGAACTTTCGACCGATTAGTTCGATCCTGATTTTCGGTGACGCTGCAGACAGGCGCTGATTCTCGGACATGAGTCTGGTGGAATGCGAGTTCAGCAATTCGCTCGCAAGGTGGTGAAGACGATTTTCGATCAATTGAAAACTTGCCTGTTGATTCTGTATTCGCTGTGCGGGATGCACCAGGCTTTTGTGCATCAGGTCCACGTCCTGTGACAGTCCGTTGATTTTGCCGCTGATCAGGCTGGACAACCGAAATTTGTTATTGGCGAGCTTTTCCAGCAGGTCGTTCCGGGACGGCGTGCTCACGCGCTCCGCCGCTGCGGTCGGTGTTGCCGCACTGACGTCAGCAACGTAGTCCGCGATCGTCTTGTCGGTTTCATGTCCGATGCCGGTGACGATCGGAATATCGCTCTGTTTGATTGCCTCAGCCACTGCCTCTTCATTGAATGCCCACAGATCTTCAATGCTGCCACCGCCCCTGGCAATTATCAGAACATCCTCGCGGTTTCGCCTGTTCGCCAAATTGATTGCGGCGGCGATCTTTTCTTCGGCACCGGTACCTTGAACTGCGACCGGATAGACCAAAAGAGCAATGAATGGACTTCTGCGAGTGAACGCCCGGATCATGTCCTGCACCGCGGCGCCGGTCGGTGATGTGATGATACCCACGCGTTCGGGAATGGCCGGCAGTTGTTTCTTGCGTTCGGCGGCAAAATATCCCTCTTTCTCGAGGCGCGTCTTGCGTTCGATGAATGATCTGTAAAGTTCGCCTTCGTCTTTGAGTTCGACTCCGCTGACGATGAACTGATATCTGCCTCGGTTCGGATACAGTGTGACCTTGCCGATCAGAATGACTTCCTGACCATTTTCCGGTAATTTTCGAAGCTTGTACGCGGTTGATCTGAACAACGCACAATCAATCTCCGCAGATTGATCTTTCAGAGTGAAGTAGGTGTGCCCTGACTGTGCGGTCTGCAGTCCGGAAACCTCCCCTCTGAGCCGAATCTCTCCGAATTCGTCCTCAAGCAGCTTCCTGACCGTCGAGTTCAGTTCAGAAACGGTGAGAATGCGCATGGATTGTTTGCTGGATGCGTCCAAGTGGCACCTGCCGGCGGATCGTGAATGTTGCTGTCTTTGTCAGTTGTTGAGTTGTTGCGACCATTTTATATTGTCCGAATTCCGACAATGATCCGTTGTTCCAGACGCAAGAACCTCACACGCGCCGTCACCTGCCGCGACAGGTCGGTGAGCGCAGGCTTCCGCGACCTGGATATACGGTCGGCGGCGGTCGCGCTCGTGTTGGCTGATCCGGCGATGTTTGTGAACACTGCCCTCAAATCCGAGCGACTTAACACTATAATTGGCGAATGGAAAACATTGAACATGCACTGACCTTCGACGACGTCCTCCTGGTTCCCGCAAGTTCGACTGTACTGCCAAAAGACGTCGACCTCTCAACCCCTCTCACGCAGAAAATCCGTCTGAATCTACCGTTGCTTTCGGCGGCAATGGATACAGTCACCGAATCTGCGATGTCAATCGCCCTGGCGCAACTCGGAGGAATTGGTGTCATCCATCGCAACATGTCAGCGGACCGACAGGCTGCGGAGGTTCGCAGAGTCAAGAAACACGAGAGTGGCGTTGTAACCGACCCCATCACAGCGGATGTCAACATGACCATCTCGCAGGTCGCCGACCTGATGAGGAACAAGCGCATATCGGGGGTTCCGGTACTGGATGGAAAGACTCTGTCGGGCATTGTCACCAACCGTGACCTGCGTTTCCAAAAACTGAGCGATAAGAAAATTACGACCGTGATGACGCCAAAGGAGCGTCTGGTCACGGTGCACAGGCAGGAAAAGAAATCCCGAATCCTCGAATTGCTTCATGCCAATCGGATCGAAAAAATTCTGGTCGTGGATGACTCGTTTCAGCTGGAAGGGTTGATTACTGTCAAGGATATCCTTAAATCCGATGTCTATCCGAATTCCTGCAAGGATGGGGACGGCAGATTGCTCGTAGCGGCGGCAGTCGGAACGTCAGATAGTGACCTTGAGAGAGTTGGCAGATTGGTGGACCAGGGAGTGGACGTGATTATCGTTGATACCGCTCACGGTCACGCCCAGCGCGTGCTCCAGCAAGTGCGGAAGATAAAGGCGCAATTCCCCTCAATTGAACTGATTGCGGGCAACGTCGCAACCGCCACCGCGGCGCAGGATCTGGTGGATCAGGGAGCCGATGCGATCAAGGTCGGAGTCGGGCCCGGGTCCATTTGCACGACCAGGGTGGTTGCCGGCGTTGGCGTCCCCCAGGTCTCTGCAATTTTTGACGTTGTCAGGGCGATCCGCAACCAATCTATTCCTGTCATTGCGGATGGTGGTATCCGCTACTCGGGCGACATTACCAAGGCAATTGCCGCCGGCGCGCATTCGGTCATGGTCGGAAGCCTTCTGGGCGGTACGGATGAGGCACCGGGTGAGATTGAGGTTTATGAAGGCAGAACCTATAAGTCCTACCGCGGAATGGGATCACTCGGCGCACTCGAAGGCGGCAATTCGAAAGACCGCTATTTCCAGGAATCCGAGAACGAGCGGATCAAACTGGTGCCGGAAGGAATCGAGGCTCGTGTTCCATATCGGGGCGCAGTGAAGAATATCGTACACCAGTTGATTGGCGGCCTGCGATCGGGAATGGGTTATACCGGAAGCGGTGATCTGGACACCCTTCGCAACAAGGGACGATTTGTCCGCATTACCAATGCCGGTGTGCGCGAGAGTCATGTCCATGACGTTGAAATTGTCAAGGAATCTCCAAACTACCAGCGATTATGATGTCGTCTCCTGCGGCTGATCATCCTCATGCCTCGCCTGAAAACAAGATACTGGTAATCGACTTCGGATCGCAGTATACGCAGTTGATCGCGCGTAGAGTTCGGGAGTGCAAGGTCTTCAGCGCTATCCTGCCATACGACTCGCCATTTGAGTCGATCGACAGTTTCCAGCCCGCGGGCATCATACTGTCCGGCGGGCCCGCTACTGTCACGGAGGAATTCACCGCCAGGGCAGTGCCGGAAGTGTTTGAGATGGGCGTCCCGGTGTTGGGAATCTGCTATGGAATGCAGACCATGACCGCCCAGCTTGGCGGTAAGGTTGAGAACGCCCTTTTCCACGAATATGGGCGTACCACAATGAAGCTGATCGAGCAGTCAGAGCTGCTCCATGGACTCGGCGATCCATCCGGTAACGGGAGCCTGGGTCAGATGGATGTGTGGATGAGTCATGGTGACCGAGTGATCGAACTGCCACCGGGATTTACCGCGAGCGCATGTTCTGCAAATTCTCCCTATGCTGCGATCAGTGACGCTGACCGGCAGTTGTATGGATTTCAGTTTCACCCGGAGGTGACTCACACACCTCAGGGAAAGGCAATCATCGAGAGATTTGTTCACCGTGTCTGTCGTTGCTCGCCAAGTTGGGAACCGGAGTCAATCATTCAGAATCAGATCGATTCAATTCGTCGGCAAGTTGGATCCGATCGGGTTGTTCTAGCTCTGTCAGGCGGTGTCGATTCTTCTGTCTGTGCGGCTTTGCTGCACCGGGCCATCGGAGATCAGCTCACCTGCATTTTTGTCGACAACGGATTGCTGCGTCTCAATGAGGCGGATACCGTCTGTCAAACCATGACCGAAAAGGTCGCCGTGAATCTCATCAAGGTTGATGCGGCCGACAGATTCTATTGCGAACTCGCGGGCGTGTCCGAACCTGAGGAGAAACGCAGGATCATCGGTCGGGTATTTGTCGAGATTTTCCAGGAGGAGGCGAGCAAACTCAGTCATGTTGAATGGCTGGCCCAAGGTACCATCTATCCGGACGTAATCGAGTCGGCGGGGTTGAAGACAGACAAGGCAAAAGTGATAAAAAGCCACCACAATGTCGGAGGACTGCCGGAGTCACTGCATCTGCGACTGCTTGAACCGTTGCGTGAGCTGTTCAAGGACGAGGTGCGTACAATCGGTACGGAACTTGGCTTGCCGCATGAGGTTGTCTATCGACATCCGTTTCCCGGCCCCGGTCTCGGTGTCCGGATACTCGGTGAGGTGAAAAGAGAGTTTGCCGATATTCTGCGACAGGCGGACGCAATTTACATCGAGGAACTGCACCGACACGACTTGTACTACGAGGCAAGTCAGGCTTTTGTTGTGTTTGTGCCAGTCAAGTCTGTCGGAGTGGTCGGAGACAATCGCGCTTACGATTATGTTGTAAGTCTGCGAGCGGTGCAGACACAGGACTTCATGACCGCGAACTGCATGGAAATACCTCACCCTATTCTTCAGGTCATTGCCAGCCGGATAACCAACGAGGTCGCAGGTGTCAGCAGGGTCACGTACGACATCACCAGCAAGCCACCGGCTACCATTGAGTGGGAGTGATGTCGGGGCAGCGCAAACAATGCAGGTGTCGGACAGTCTGACACTTCAGGTGCCCGACCGACCGTCTGGCCTCGACTCAGGCGGGAGTGGTCACACACCGGCTTGAAGTAACGAGTCGAACAACAGATCATCTGACTGGTCCCGGTCGCTGAAAATTTTCAGGTTCACATTCAATGCAGTCGACCCGCACAATAGGTAAAGACCTTGCCCGCCTGGTCCAGGGGGAGGTCCTGACCGGAATCTTTGATCGGGGACGCTACGCGACCGACGCGTCAATCTATCAGATGATGCCACTTGCGGTCGTTACGGTAAAGAATCAGCCCGATGTGGCGACGACCGTACAGTATGCGCGCAATCACGGAATTCCAATACTGCCAAGAGGTGGCGGGACGTCACAATGCGGACAGACGGTCAACAATGCGATCGTCCTGGACTATAGCAAGTACATGAGTCGACTGATCGATCTGGACATCGAGAATCGCCGCTGTCGGGTCGAGGGCGGAATCGTGCTCGACGAACTGAATCGAATGCTCAAGCCACATGGACTGTGGTTTCCGGTTGATGTGTCTACAGCCAGCCAGGCTACCATTGGTGGTATGGCCGGCAACAATTCCTGCGGCAGCCGATCGATACGCTATGGGCTTATGCGTGACAACGTCATTGCGATCGATGCCTTGCTGCCCGGGGGAGATTCGGTACATTTCGGCGAAGTGGATGTGAATGCACGCGCAATCCACCCGTTGTACGACGAACTGCTGGACATCGGAATTCGCGAGGAACAGGAAATTGCTCACCGGTTTCCCAAAGTGCAACGGCGCGTCGGGGGATACAACATCGACGCACTGGTTGCCGGATCTGACACCGTCAATCTCGCCCATCTGCTCGTTGGTTCGGAAGGCACGCTGGCGTGCTCGGGCACAATCGAACTCAGTCTCTCACCCATCGCACAGAACAAAGTGCTTGGCATCTGTCATTTCCCGAGTTTTCATGCGGCCATGGATTGTGCACAGCATATCGTCACGCTGAATCCGACGGCAGTGGAACTCATTGATCACACCATGATCGGATTATCCCGGGATATTCCGCTGTTTAAGCATACCATCGACGAAATGGTCAATGGAGATCCGCAATCCCTGCTGCTGGTTGAGTTCGCCGAAGATGATCAACAGGAGAATTTCAGGCGACTGAAAGCCCTGGCCGAAATGATGTCCGACCTGGGATACAGTTTCGCCAACCCTGCCAACTCTCGCGGCGGTGTGGTCGAAGCAATCGATCCGACATTTCAGAGTGCGGTGTTTGATGTCCGCAAAGCCGGTTTGAACATCATGATGTCGATGCGTGACGAACGCAAGCCGGTCTCTTTCGTGGAAGATTGCGCAGTAAGACTGGAAGACCTGGCTGAATACACGGCAAGACTCAACGAGATCTTCCGCAAGCATGGGACTCGCGGCACTTGGTACGCACATGCTTCTGTCGGATGTCTGCATGTGCGGCCGATTCTCGACATGCGACACAAACAGGACGTCCGCGCAATGCGGGCGATCGCACAGGAGTGCTTCGACATGGTATTGGAGTACAAGGGCTCTCATTCCGGGGAGCACGGTGACGGACTGTCTCGGTCCGAATTTCACGAAAAGATGTTCGGCAAGAAAATGGTGGATGCATTTCAACAGGTCAAGAAGCTGTTCGACCCGGACGGGATCATGAATCCGGGCAAGATTGTGAATCCACCGAAAATGGACGATACGAGACTGTTTCGCCACCCGCCTGAGTACTCCGTTCCCCAATTCAGCACCGCATTGAACTGGCAGGGCTGGACCGGAGCCGGCGGCGGATTTCAGGGTGCGGTGGAGATGTGCAACAACAATGGTGCGTGTCGCAAGCTCGCAGGTGGTGTGATGTGTCCATCCTACCGCGTAACCAGGGATGAAAGACACGTCACTCGCGGTCGGGCGAATGTGTTGCGATTGGCCATTTCCGGTCAGCTTGGCCAAGATGCCCTGACCAGTGAATCCATGCACGACGCGATGCAGTTGTGTGTGAGTTGCAAAGCGTGTCGCCGGGAATGTCCGACGGGTGTTGACATGGCGAGAATGAAACTGGAAGTTGCCGCGGCGCGATTCGAAAAGCACGGCGCGTCCTTTCATCACAAGCTCATCGCTCATCTTCCGCGGTATGCGCCCTATGCCAGTCGATTTTCCAGTTTGACTGATCTCGCGCTCAGATCCGGGTTGATTCGTTCAATCAGCGAGCCCATTACCGGCCTGAGTCGATTTCGTCCTCTGCCCGGTTGGAGTCGCAAGCCATATCTGAAGCGCGAATCGCTCGGACCGCCCGACAACCCGCCAGTCGTACTGTTCGCGGATACATTCAATACATGGTTTGAACCTGAGAACCTGATTGCGGCTGAGGAAGTGCTGATTGCTGCCGGATACCGGGTTGAGGTCGCGGCGCCTGCACTCGGCGAGCGTCCGCTTTGCTGCGGTCGTACCTACCTGACCAATGGCATGGTGAATCAGGCCAGGCACGAAGTCGGGCGGTTGCTGCGGGCACTGAATCCGTACCTGGAAAATCGGCTACCGATTGTCGGTCTGGAGCCGAGCTGCATGCTGGGTATGAGAGACGAGATTCCCGTGCTCGTCGACAGCCAATCGGCTGAATTGCTTGCGCAAAATTCCTTTCTGCTCGAAGAGTTCCTGGACCGGGAAGAGCCTGAAATCGACCTCAAGACAGTCCACGGTACGGCACTCGTCCACGGTCACTGTCACCAGAAATCATTCGATCAGATGGTTCACGTTGAACGTTCGCTGGGACGTATTCCCGGTCTGACTTTCAACTGTGTCAGTTCAGGGTGCTGTGGAATGGCAGGCGCATTCGGATACGATCGCAAGACCTACCGGCAATCGGAACAGATGGGCGAGCTCGATTTATTCCCCGCAGTTCGGGACTCGGCAGATGACACGATCATTATCGCGGATGGAACCTCTTGCCGGCACCAGATCGAGCTGGGCACGGGCAGAAAGGCCATGCACTTTGCGAGAGTGATGCAGGCCGCCCTGCAGCCATGAACTGAGACAAAGTGTCAGGCCGGCGCCAGCAGACTTGATCCGACAGGTCTCAGATCCATTCCGGCTCATCGACCTTTGAATCTTGGTTCCCTTTTCTCGTTGAAGGCCAGCATCCCTTCCCTTCGATCGCGGGTCGGTACAGTCTGATAGTAAGATTCAAGCTCGAATTCAAGCCCATCGGACAAGGTCATGTGAAGTCCGCCGCGGATGGCCTTTTTGGCCTGCCGGACAGCAATCGGCGCGTTTTCGGCTATTTTTTGAGCGACTTGCATTGCGGCGGGCATCAGCTGATCTTGAGGGAGTACCTTATTGACCAGTCCCCAGGCCAGCGCTTCAGTGGCTGTAAAGGCACGTCCACTCAATATGATCTCCTTGGCTCGCTTTTCCCCTATGGTACGGGGCAAGGTCTGGGTGCCGCCCGCGCCCGGAATGATACCAAGGCTGGTTTCCGGCAGGGCGAATCGTGCGGTTTCAGCAGCATACAGAAAGTCGGCCAGACAGGCGATTTCGCATCCTCCGCCAAACGCGGCGCCATTGACCGCCCCGACTATAGGGATGGGACAATCATGGATTGCCCGAACCATCCGCTCTATTTCCAGGTGCTGCCGCGTCCACTGCTCGTCCCTCATCTCCCTGCGTTCCTTGAGGTCCGCACCCGCGCAAAAGGCACGCTCGCCAGCTCCTGTGAGAATGATGCAACGCGACTTGGAATCATCCGCGTTCAAGTCTTCGAAAAATCCATAAAGCTCACACGCCATCCGGGTATTGAATGCGTTCGAGATTTCGGGACGATTCAGCGTCACAACAGCAATATGCGCGTCGACTGACTCAACGAGTAGCGTATCGTATTGATTCGGTTTCATATCTGAAAGCAATATCTGGCTGTTTCAGCGTTCGCGGTGGCAAATTCGAAAACGCAACCGATTATAGACTCTGCCGACGATCTGGACACCTTATGCGACCGCCACGCATCGTGGACAATGTCGTTTCAAGTCTATAATCGCGAGTCCGATTTCAGACCAGGTGCGTGCGGCGCCCCTTCGCATGGTATGCGACATGCCTGCACAATGTCGACTTTGCACTCGGAGAGTCTCGCCGGACAACGTTTCATGAACTACGAGAATGATCACCAGGATATTCGGGACGGTATCAGAAAACTCTGTCTTGAATTCGATTCAGAATATTGGCGAAATTGTGATCGGGATCGCGCATACCCGACAGATTTTGTCAGGGCGCTCACGCGATCAGGCTATCTGGGAGCGTTGATACCTCAGCAGTACGGCGGGATCGGGCTGCCGATCAGTGCAGCGGCAGCCATACTGGAGGAAATCCACCTAAGTGGCGGCAATGCCGCAGCCTGTCACGCCCAGATGTACACCATGGGAACGATATTGCGCCATGGCAGTGACCGACAGAAGTCTCGATACCTGCCTCATATTGCGGACGGCTCACTTCGACTGCAGGCATTCGGTGTGACGGAGCCCGTCAGCGGAACGGATACGACATCAATCCGGACGACGGCGGTTCGCACCGGTGACAGATATATTGTCAATGGCCAGAAAATCTGGACCTCGCGGTCGGAGCACTCTGACCTGATGCTGTTGCTGTGCCGCACCACCCCGCTCGATCGGGTGAGCAAACGGTCGCAGGGACTGTCGGTTCTGCTGATTGACATGCGCGAGATCCCCCGATCGCAACTGACCATCCGTCCGCTCCGCACCATGATGAACCATTCGACAACCGAAGTATTTTTCGAGGATATGGCGGTACCTGCGGACGCACTGATTGGCGAGCAGGACAATGGTTTCAGTTACATTCTGTCAGGGATGAATGCAGAACGCATCCTGATTGCTGCCGAGTGCATAGGAGATGCGAAGTGGTTTATTGACAAAGCGGTGAAATATGCGAATGAGCGGGTGGTTTTCGGCCGGCCGATAGGAAAGAACCAAGGCATACAGTTTCCGATTGCGCAAGCCTATTCGAGGATGCGGGCGGCTGAACTGATGCTCAAGGAAGCGGCAAGACGATACGATGCCGGCGAAAATCCCGGAGAAGAGGCGAACCTGGCAAAGATGCTGGCAGCCGACGCATCTTGCGCGGCAGCGGATGTTTGCCTTCAGACTCACGGAGGTTTCGGTTTTGCCGAAGAATTCGACGTGGAACGAAAATTCCGCGAGACCAAGCTCTATCAGGTGGCTCCGATTTCTACCAACCTGATTCTCAGTTATCTTGCGGAGCACGTTCTGGGCTTGCCAAGATCGTACTGAAATGTGCCGATGGGTACAAAAAAGAGGCATTCCTTCCCAACAAGGAATGCCTCTTCGGTGTCAATTGGATCAAACGATATCGAATCGGTCGAGATTCATCACCTTGTTCCATGCGTCTACGAAGTCCTCCACAAACTGAGGTTCCGAGTCGGAACAACCATAGTGTTCCGCAATCGCTCGCAGTTGTGAGTTTGATCCGAAGATAAGATCGACTCTTGTCGCGGTCCACTTCACGTCACCGGTCGTGCGATCGCGTCCTTCGAAAAGATCATTGTCTTCAGATGTCGGCACCCACTTTGTACTCATATCCAGCAGGTTCACAAAAAAGTCATTGCTCAGCGCACCCGGCCGGTCGGTGAAGACACCGTGCTGGGACTGTCCGGCGTTGGCGTCCAGGACTCGCAGTCCACCGACAAGCGCCGTCATTTCAGGCGCAGTCAGGGTGAGCAGCTGTGCACGATCAATCAACAACTCTTCCGCCGAAACGGTGTGCTTTGCCTTCATATAGTTGCGGAATCCGTCCGCAGTCGGCTCAAGCACGGCAAAGGAATCAACATCGGTTTGCTGTTGTCCCGCGTCCGCACGACCCGGAGAAAATGGAACTGTTACATTGTGACCTGCATTGGCTGCGGCTTGCTCCACGCCAGCGCAACCGCCAAGTACGATCATGTCAGCGAGAGATACTTCCTTTCCGTTCTGTGCAGACTCGTTGAAATCCTGCTGGATACCTTGCAGAATGTCCAGTACTTCAGCAAGCTGGTCCGGCTGGTTGACCTCCCAGTCCTTTTGCGGCGCAAGTCGAATCCGAGCGCCGTTCGCTCCACCGCGCATGTCCGAGTTGCGGTAGGTCGAGGCGGATGCCCAAGCGGCAGCTACCAGCGCTGATACTGACAGCCCGCTGGAGAGGATCTTCTGCTTGAGTTCGGTGACATCCCGACCGTTGATCGGATTGTGGGTGACAGCAGGTACAGGGTCTTGCCAGATCAGTTCCTCGTCCGGAACTTCCGGTCCGAGATAACGCACACGAGGCCCCATGTCGCGGTGTGTCAATTTGAACCACGCACGCGCGAATGCATCTGCAAATTCCTCGGGATTTTCGTGAAAACGTCGTGAAATCGGCTCATAGGCAGGATCCATCCTCATGGCCATATCCGCTGTTGTCATGATCGGAGCATGCCGTCTCGAAGCATCGTGCGCATCCGGAACGGTATCCGAACCGACTCCATTTTTAGGCACCCACTGATTGGCGCCGGCAGGACTTTTGGTCACTTCCCATTCGTAACCGAACAGATTATCAAAATAACCCATGTCCCATGTGGTCGGGTTGTTGGTCCATGCCCCTTCCAGTCCACTGGTGATGGCATCTGCAGCCACACCGGACCCATGGGCGTTGGTCCAGCCAAGTCCTTGCTCCTCAATCGCAGCGCCTTCCGGATCCGGGCCCACAAGATCCGCATCTCCGGCACCATGACATTTACCGAAAGTGTGTCCGCCTGCGGTCAGTGCGACGGTTTCCTCGTCGTTCATTGCCATACGGGCGAAAGTCTCTCGAACATCGACTCCGGAAGCGACGGGATCGGGATTTCCGTTGGGTCCTTCAGGATTGACATAGATCAGACCCATCTGGACCGCACCGAGCGGATTTTCCAGATCGCGTTCACCGCTGTAGCGATTGTCTCCGAGCCACTCTTCTTCGGTGCCCCAGTAGATGTCGTCTTCGGGCTTCCATATGTCTTCACGACCGCCGCCAAAACCAAATGTCTTGAATCCCATTGATTCCAAGGCACAATTTCCTGCCAGGATCAGAAGATCGGCCCACGATATCTTACTGCCGTACTTCTGTTTGATCGGCCACAGCAATCGACGTGCCTTGTCCAGATTGCCGTTATCAGGCCAACTGTTGAGCGGTGCAAATCTCTGATTGCCGGTTCCGGCACCGCCGCGACCATCACCGATTCGGTAGGTGCCGGCAGCGTGCCAAGCCATTCGAATGAACAATGGTCCGTAATGACCATAGTCGGCAGGCCACCAATCCTGTGAGTCGGTCATCAATGCATAAAGGTCATTCTTAAGCGCGTCATAGTCCAGACTCTTGAATTCCTCAGCATAGCTGTATCCATTGTTGATCGGGCTTGCTTCGGCCGATTGCTGGTGCAAAACATCAATGTTGAGCCGGTTCGGCCACCAGTCATCGTTTGTGGTACCGCTGCTGGCATTGCTTGCCATACTTCTTTCCAGCATGCCGTTCCTCACCGGGCATGCATTTGTTCCAGTCATAAAGTATTTACCTCTTTATTTGATATGATGTTATCCGAATACTGCAATATACGAATTCTCATTATAGAGAATTCCCAAGGTGATTGAATCCACCCTGACCTGATCACAGGAACGTCTATTTTACATCTATCCACCACCAACACCTGACAAAGTGTCGGGGTTGAGATGTCAGCCGTCGACCAAACGGTTTTGCGTCGGTTCGAAGGGCCTGTGACTGTTGCCGCGTGCCGCAGCGTCGGGCCTGCTTCACAAAGTCATTGCCGATGGGCAAAAACCCGGCTCATGCGCAACCTTTCGAAATGAGAATCGCGGTGTCCTGTCAAGCCTGTCCAAGTGATAGAATAACGACTTTGATATTGGCTTGTACAAGTCTGGTAATCTTGATAATTGCTGTCCATGAGGGAGTTTGCCGGCATCGAACGATGTTGGGCACAGTCGGGTGGCCGCTGGGGGATACGCCCTTCGCACCGTGTGCTGGTTTCGCCGGGTTGACATGTCGGATTGGACTGTAAACGGATAATTGTTGATATGAGTGAAGATACGACAATCACCCTGGGTGTCGAGGAGGAGATGTTTCTGGTCGAGCCGGAATCCGGAAACCTGATCGACAATCCGGACCAGAGGATATTTGATGTCTGCGAGGACAACAGCGGTCCGCATAAGGTGGTTCGCGAGTTTCTACGCGCGCAGATAGAGACCAACACAGAGGTTTGCAGTTCTATCGCGCATGTTCGCAAAGCGATGCATGAAACCCGCAGGATCGTGATCGAAGCGGCAGAGCAGTACGGATTGAGGGCTTTGGCGGCCTCGACCCATCCTTTTGCGAAACTGGCGGAACGGGCTGTGACCAAAGGGGATCGCTACCAGCGTTACGCCATGATCTTTCAGGAAGGGTTGCGAAGATTTGTCATCGGGGGAATGCATATTCATGCGGGTTTTGGCGATGAGGAATCAAGAATTCAGGTGATGACCGCTTTGCGGCGCTATCTGCCGTTGCTGCATGCGCTGTCAACATCTTCACCGTTCATCGAGGGACGCGATACGGGCTTTAAGTCCTACCGACTGACATTGGTCGGCGGCCTGCCGCGCACCGGGTTGCCGAGTGCGATGAAATCTCGCAGTGACTATGACCGTCTTCTGAGCGAGTACCAGAAAATGGGGTTTGCCGAAACCGGTGGCGATCTTTGGTGGGACATCCGCCCGTCCCATGCCTATCCAACCGTTGAATTGCGCATCTGCGATGTGTGTCCGCGCATTGAGGACACCGTAACCATCGCTGCACTGTATGCCTGCCTGATCCGACGACTCTCACGACTTCAGCGCGAGGGCGAGCTTCCGGAAGAACCACTCACAGAACTGATCGCCGAAAATCGCTGGGTTGCACAGCGCTACGGCGTGTTCGCTTTCTTTGGCGCCCAATCGGTTGAAGGCGGTCGGATTGACATCGAGGACCTGGTCGCTGAGTTGATTGAGGAGCTTGCAGACGATGCCCGTGCATTGGATTGCGAGGCCGAGATACGTCGCGCGCAGAAGATCGTGCGCGAAGGTACCAGCGCAGACCGCCAGATTGATCTATACAGGTTGCGGCTGCTTGAGGGCGATACCCCTGAAGAGGCGCTTCAGCACGTTGTCGAATTGATACTTGCCGAAACGCGAGAGGGAATGGGCCAACTGTCTGACTGACGGCAGTCGGGATCAACCTCAGCACGCACTGCCGCAGACAGGTTCAGCGCACGCGTGCAAACCAAGGTGGCCGAACCGGCATCTACCCCCGGAAGAACTGACGACTGCCCGCTACAATCCGGGACGATTCATCATTTATAATGGGAAAATCGGATTCACCGCATCGGATTCACGCAGGATACCGGACTGGATCCATCACTCAATGCAGGATTTCCAGTTTTGAAGTCATTTTCGAACCGATATTGAGAGGAATGATCGATGGAAGGCAAGGATATCGAACGCTCAGCAGAGTCGGACGCCGATACGCGGTCATTTGAAGAGTCGCTGGCGGAACTGCAGACGATCGTCGCCGCAATGGAGAGCGGTGACCAGTCGTTGGAGAAGTCGCTCGACGAGTTCGAGCGCGGAATCAGCCTGATTCGCCAGTGCCAGCGCAAATTGGAACAAGCGCAGCAACGTGTGGAAGTCCTGACTGCAAAGAACGGCGAGGACGACGTCGCACCATTTTCACCCCAAAAATCGGACTGATGCCATTCAAGCAGGACTGGACTCGCTGCCGGAAGCTCACCGAGCAGGCACTTGACGCGCGTCTGCCGCCGGTTGATCTGCCGCCTCAGTCTTTGCATGAGGCGATGCGCTATGCCACATTGAACGGAGGGAAAAGGTTCCGTGCAACTTTGGCGATCATGACCGGAGAGATGCTCGGCGTCGAAACTGAACTCCTGCTTCCCTCAGCAGTTGCTGTGGAATGCGTGCATGCGTTTTCGCTGGTGCACGATGATCTCCCATGCATGGACGACGATGACTTCCGACGGGGGAAACTCTCGTGTCACGCAGTATACGGTGAGGCAATGGGCGTTCTGGTCGGCGATGCGCTGCACAGTCTGGCTATGGAGATACTCGCGAAGGATGAAAGTTTGGTACACTTTCAGCATAAGACCGGACAGTTGGTTGCGGCTTTAGCGGAAGCTGCCGGCTCGACTGGAATGATTGGAGGTCAGGTGTTGGACATAGAGTTGACGGATTCGGACGGCAGTATTGATCTGCATACGGTCTTTCAGCTGAAGACCGCGAAACTGATACAGGGCGCCGTCAAGTTGGGCGCTCTGATGTGCGATGATCTTGATGCGCGCGACTACGAGGCGTTGTGCGAATACGGAGAAGCTGTCGGCCTGGCATTCCAGTACGTGGATGACCACCTTGACGGGGAACACTTGGGGGAGAATCTCCTTGACAAGGCCGTCGGCTTCCGGGACCAGGCCATTTCCGCGCTGCAGCGATTGAATGGCACCGACTCGAGCAATCTGGTTCAGGCTGCGAACTTTGTGGTCGAGCGCAAATATTGATCAGGGAGGCAAGTGATGGATACGACACAGAAAGAAGATTCTGGTCCAGACAGCCAGATCAACATGAGCCGGTATGATCTGCTCAGGAGCATCGAATCACCGGCGGACCTCAGAAAGTTACCATCGGACAGGCTGGTCGATGTAGCGGACCAATTGCGGGAGTATCTGATTGAGGTGACATCCAAGACCGGGGGGCATCTCGCACCGGGTCTGGGCGCTGTCGAGCTGACTGTCGTTCTGCATTACCTGTATGACACACCCCATGACAGGTTGGTCTGGGATATCGGACACCAGGCCTATCCACACAAGATTCTGACAGGACGTCGCGAGCAGATGCATACGATTCGACAACACGACGGAATCAGCGGATTTCTCAAACGTGACGAAAGCGAATATGACTGTTTTGGCGCAGGCCACTCAAGCACGTCCATATCAGCAGCATTCGGGATGGCGAAAGCGGCTCAGGCCAAGGGAGAGGACCGCAATGTCGTAGCCGTTATCGGTGATGGCGCCATGACCGCAGGACTCGCCTACGAGGCCTTGAACAACGCGGGCACGTCGGACACCAATCTGCTTGTGATTCTCAATGACAATGAGATGTCCATCTCACCGAACGTCGGTGCGGTTTCCAACTACCTCGCGCGCGTGCTGTCCGGCAAGACATTCATGACCGTCCGCGAGGGCAGTATGGCCGTATTGAGTACGGTGCCACCGGTCAAGGAGCTGTCCAGTCGGGTCGAGACGCATACCAAGGGCATGTTTCTCCCCAGCTCACTGTTTGAGGAACTCGGGTTTTACTACGTCGGACCGATTGACGGGCACGACATCAGGATACTCCAGCGAACGATCAGGAATATGCAACGCATCAAGGGACCGAGGTTTTTGCATATCGTTACGCAAAAAGGCAAGGGATTTGATCCCGCGGAGGCAGACCCCCTGGTCTATCACGGTGTGGTACCTTTTAATCTGGCAACTGGAAAGATTGAAAAGAAATCCAGTGGCGGAGCGGTTTCCTATACCCAGGTGTTCAGCAAGTGGCTGTGCGACATGGCGGAGAAGGACGAAAGGCTGGTGGGTATAACACCTGCCATGCGGGAAGGTTCGGGTCTGGTGGAATTTGAGAAACGATTCCCGGACCGCTATTTCGATGTGGGCATAGCGGAACAGCATTCGGTGACCTTCGCGGCGGGACTGTCCTGTGAAGGCATGAAGCCGGTGGTGGCAATCTATTCGACATTTCTCCAACGTGCCTACGATCAGCTGATCCATGATGTCTGCGTGCAGAATTTGGACGTTACATTCGCACTCGATCGGGCGGGTTATGTCGGCGGCGACGGTGCCACCCATGCCGGTGCATACGATTTCGCGTATATGCGATGCATTCCAAACATGGTCGTCATGGCGCCATGTGATGAGCGCGAATGCCGCAATATGCTGTACACGGCATACCTGCATGAAGGACCCAGTTCCGTACGCTATCCCAGAGGTGCCGGCGTCGGCGTTGAGCAGGAAGAGGAAATGACGCAACTCGAGATCGGCAAGGCGGTGGTGGTGCGTGAAGGCCATGGTACGGCAATCCTGTCATTCGGCAGCATGCTGATTCATGCCATGCAGGCTGCTGAGGAACTGGATGCGACGGTGGTCAACATGAGATTTGTGAAACCGATCGACGAAGAAATTGTGTTGCGTATGTCAGAGTCTCATGATTTAATCGTAACTACTGAGGAGCACGTTGTTCTGGGTGGAGCAGGCTCCGCGGTGAATGAGGTGCTGGCCAAGTATGGCATTCTCACAAGAACAGTCAATTTAGGAATGCCTGACGAGCATGTCGATCACGGTGTGCCCAAGTTGGTTTTTGCTGAGCACGGAATGGACGCCGATGCAATCATTCGACAGGTTGAGGCGATCAGGGGTCAGGATATCAAGGAGTATGCCAGAAAATGAATTTACCCGAAATTATTCCAGTTCCGACAGAACTTGAGGGGAAGCCAATCCCCGATATTCAGTCGAAGGCAGATACGCGGCAACTGGCAATCGATCAGGTCGGAATCAGGGCGATTCGCCATCCGGTCAAGGTGCGCGATCGCAGTCACGGAGAGCAATACACCATTGCGACATTCAACATGTACGTCGGTCTCCCGCACAATTTCAAGGGGACTCACATGTCGCGATTTATCGAAGTGCTCAATGATCACGACAACGTAATCTCGATCCAGTCATTTCGGGACATCGTAAAGCAGGTGGCCGACAAGCTGGATTCGGAAACCAGCCGGATTGAAATGACATTTCCGTATTTCCTGGAAAAGGCGGCACCGGTGACGGCTGTGAAGAGTCTTGTTGACTATGAGGCCACGCTATACGGCGATCTCAACAAGGATGAGGTGAACATCACGACAAGCGTTGTGGTGCCTGTTACCAGCCTGTGCCCGTGTTCGAAGGAGATTTCCGACTACGGAGCGCACAACCAACGCTCACATGTCACAATCACAGTTCGTACCGATGGCTTTGTCTGGCTTGAGGAATTGATTGAATTGGCGGAAGACAACGCAAGTTCCCAGCTATACGGCTTGCTGAAACGTCCGGATGAGAAATTTGTTACAGAACAGGCATATGACAATCCCAAGTTTGTCGAGGACATGGTACGTGACATCGCCGGTAAGCTGATCGAGGATGACAGGGTCGTTGCCTATACCGTTGAGTCAGAGAATTTTGAATCCATTCACAATCACTCAGCCTATGCGAGAATCTCCGGAGTAAAACAATCTCAAAACGGCAAACTCAGCATCGTTGAGTGACAATATCCGGAACCACGGCTCGAATATTTGAAATCCAGACGGCGGCTGGTCGGGAGTGAGTTCGCAGGTTGAACAGATTCTATTGCAGCGGCTCAAGTCGGATCCACCGGAATCGGTTCTGATCGTTGCCCCGAAGTTATCCCGGGTTCTGGCGGAATTTGCAAGTCAATCTGAAAATTTGCAAGTGACCCATGTCGCGTTCGAGAGTCTCGAAAAATCAACTCGCGAGCTTGAACGATACGACTTTGCGGCAGTAGTGGAATCAACATTTTTGCAACTTGACGGTCATGCCGCGCAACAACTGGTGGCCAGGTTGCGCGATCTGCACGCAAAGTTGCTGTGGGTGGCTGTTTCTGATGGTCCGGACACTGCATTCTCTTCTAAAGACGCGATGGCACAAGGCATGCGGATGGTTGACCCGACTCAATTCGGAAACAAGGACACCAAGTGGTTCGAGTTCAGTCTCAAATTCTATAAGCCGGTACCCAAGTGGTTGAACGCAAGGGACTGGGCGAATCCCGACCGATGGGACAAGGATCGCTGGTAGACGACAATGCACAGGACCACACCATGAAAACATCAAATTATCTGTTAGCGACTGTTCGACAGGTCCCCGCCGATGTTGAGATTGTCAGCCATCGGCTCATGCTGAGAGCCGGGATGATCCGCCAGCTGGCCGCCGGGATTTACAACTGGCTGCCCACCGGACTGCGGGTGTTGAAGAAAGTGGAGAACATTGTCCGCGAAGAAATGAACCGGGCCGGTGCGCAGGAAGTATTGATGCCTTCCGTACAACCGGCAGAAATCTGGCGCGAATCCGAACGCTGGGACTTCTTCGGACCCGAGTTGCTGCGCTTCACGGACAGACATGATCGAGATTTCTGTCTAGGCCCCACACACGAGGAAGTGATCACAACGCTGATCAACAATGAGGTTCGCAGTTATCGTCAGCTTCCAGCAAACTTCTACCAGATGCAATGGAAATTCCGAGACGAGATCCGTCCGCGATTCGGAGTGATGCGTTGCAGGGAATTCCTGATGAAAGATGCCTATTCGTTCGATGTGGACAAAAAAGGCATGGAACAGTCGTATCGTGTGATGTACGACGCGTACCGCCGGGTTTTTGACCGTCTCGGACTGGACTATGTCGCGGTTGAGGCTGACTCCGGTGCCATTGGCGGAAGTGTGTCTCATGAGTTTCATGTCCTGGCCGATTCAGGTGAGGACGGAATCGGTGTCAACACCGAAGCCGGGTTTGCATCGAATATCGAATTGATTCCCCTGCCTCCTTCAGACGCAGCGAGAAATCCACCGACCCGGCCAATTCAGTCCATTGAGACTCCTGGTGTGAGCACAATTGAGCAATTGTGCGACAGTCTGGACATAACCGCTGATTCAACGCTCAAGACTCTACTTGTGCAAGGTGAGAAACAACCCGTTGCACTGGTTGTCAGAGGCGATCATGAACTGAACATGCTCAAAGCTGAGAACATAGCGGGTGTGACAGTCCCGGTTCAATTCCTGACACCGCAGCAGGTCGGCGAAGCGGTCAACGCGGAAGTCGGCTCGATCGGTCCGGTCAATCTCACTTCGAAGTCCGATGGTTCGGACATTCGGGTTGTTGCCGACTATTCGGTCCAGCCGATGTCCGATTTTGTCTGTGGCGCGAACTTAAGCGGACAGCATCATGTCGGCGTCAACTGGGAACGGGATGTGTCCGATGTGGAATTCGCTGACTTGAGAAAGGCAGTGGAGGGTGACCCATGCCCGGGAACATCTGCGCAGACTCTCACCGTCAAGCGCGGGATAGAAGTCGGTCATGTCTTCCAGCTGGGTACGAAGTACAGCGAGGCCTTTGATGCCACCTGCCTGGATGCTGATGGCCGCAATTCGATCATGTGGATGGGGTGCTACGGAATCGGTGTATCGCGTATCGTAGCTGCGGCAATCGAGCAGAATCACGATGAGGCCGGCATCATCTGGCCTGAACCGATTGCTCCGTTTGCAGTCTGTATCGTCCCGATCAATTATCACCAGTCCGACAGTGTCGCGAGGTTGTCGGACCAGATTCAGGATCAGCTGACTGGTGCGGGTGTGGAAGTGTTGCTTGACGACCGTGATGACCGCGCAGGTGTGAAGTTCAATGATATGGATCTGCTCGGCATTCCGCATCGACTGGTCGTTTCAGACCGCAATGCCGCAAATGGTGAAATCGAGTACAAGCACCGTACCGACGAACAGGCAACCAATCTCCCCATCGACGGTCTGACGACCGACATTCTCAACCGGATAAAATCGGGCTGACAATCATGTTCTCACGGCGTCATCGCACCCCGCTCGGGTAACCGGGCACTGTTGTCGGGTGCGCTAGCGAACAGAAAAACGCTCGCACACCGGTTCCTGGGAAGGTTCCCAACGCACCGATCGGACATCCGATCGAAGGGTTCCCCGCCACAGTTCCAATTCGAGCTTTTCCAAGTTTTCCGGACTCCCCTGGGCCAAGACCTCAACGGTCCCATCTTCCGCATTTCGTACCCAGCCATTGATTCCATGATGAATGGCGACATCCTGTACGAACTTTCGAAACCAGACTCCCTGAACCAGACCCGAGACGACCAACTTTCTGGTTTCGATCATTCCGACGAGCTGGCGTGCTGTATGTCCGGTAGCTGGAGGTAATCTCTGACCCGCGCACTCTGCGAGTTGTGAATCTGCTCATAAACAACGAAATTGACCAGAATGTTCTTGACGTAATTTCGTGTCTCGTCGAATACGATCGTCTCTACCCAGATTGCGGGATCAGACGCGCGAAAGGAATTTTGCCACTTTTTCGCTCTTCGCGGACCGGCGTTATATCCCGCAATTGCTTGAATCGTCTTGTAGTCGGCTTGGTCGAGCAGCTGTTTGAAATAAGCCACGCCGAGTCGAATATTCACTTCGGCGCGTTGAAGATCGCCCACACTCGGTTTTTTCAGTCCACTCTTGTTGGCTGTCATGCGGGCGGTCGAGTGCATCAGCTGCATGAGTCCTGTTGCCCCGCGTCCGGAACGAATATCGCGTATGAAATTGCTTTCCTGTCGCATGATCGAGTAGATCCACGGTTCTGGAATACCATGCCGAAGAGACTCCCTGCGAACAATGTGGGCATATGGCGACGGATGCGTGACGTTCATCTGCAGTCGTGCGCGATCAGTCCGGTAACTGGACTGGATCGCACCGTCATGCCAGCCCCACAGATGAAACTGGATCGCTGTGTGATACCAGAAATCCGCATCGTCCCTTCTGGCTGCCTTGAGCCGTTTCAATTCCCGTCTGGCTGAGTAGGGCTTGTTCATGACCAGCCACTCCCGAATACGCAGTATCGCAGGCTCCAGCATCGCAACGTCTGCGGAATGATTCAGATGAATGGATGGAACAGGTTGATGGATTGAGTATGGCAACCCCAGCTGATCGGCTGCGAGAAACCCGTAATAGCTGTACTCACTCGATAGATCCAGCCAGATCGGATTGGCGAGCTCTTCATCGCCGGTCTCATACAGGGCGCGCGCCTTCCAATACCTCCATTGCGACCGACTCGCCTCTTTGATGGGCATCAGATCAACGGTCTGCATGACCTGCTTCCAACTTTCTGTTGCAAGGGCACTCGTGGCCATCAGTCGCAACGACTCGCGGTCGTGCACATCAGCGGGCAGATTCCGAAGCCAGTCGAAGCTGTCCTGATGTTGCGCCCAAGCCAGCCTGAGTGCGATTGTCCTTTCAATCTGTGACATTGTCTTGATCGCTGCTGAATCGATCTTGCGAAGTTCCTGCCATAATTTGGCGGCATCACCTACATCAGCCCTGGCGACCCGAACCATTCCGTGATTGATTACCCCGTGACCCTGCTTCGATTCACTCCACTTGGAAAAATTCTTCCTGATGTTCTTTTCGGGGTGTCTATGCACTGCGTTCAGATGTTTTCCCCAGCGCTGGTACTGTTTGGACTTCAGCAATCCGGCGAGGTAGTCCGTCAGACGACCGTCGTTGCGTAACTTGGTGAGCAGCATTCTTTCAAAAATCAGCCGGTCGTCGATAATACCGGTATCGAATCCATATTTGAAGACGATATCGCACTGTTCGGGTTGCGAACGGTTGACCAGCCATAGTTTATGCATGGCCTGTTCCAGCGATGCGCTGGCCGGATTCGACGAATCCTGTTTTTTCAGTTGGATCATCGCGTGGGCGGCCAAGCACCGCGTCTTGGTGTTGCTTGAGTCAGCGTAATGTCTGATAACAAGTTCCCAGTCTCCGTGATGCCGGAGCCGCTTAAGCCACCAGTTGGCGAAACTGGAAGGAATCGGGATCTGCAATTCAGAAACGATCTGTGAGATCTCCTTGTTGCTGAACTGGGATTGTGTCGCCCGTATTTCCTTCAGTCGAAGATACGGGAACAATGGGTAGGACTTCAGGTCTGGCCTGATCTTCAGCCATTTGGAAATTCTGCCCTGATCCAGGTGCCGGGCAGCTTCGAGATAAGCTTTTCGCTGTTGAGCCAGGTCCAATCCGGAACTGGCGGCGGACGTCGCTGACACAGTCAGCGCCAACACCAGGACGCAGATGCATCGGATGAAGGTGATCAGTGAGTTATTCCGCATCAAACCTGTATGTTCAGGCAATAAAAATGGGTGACCGGGTGCAGGAGACAAAACCGAATGGACTGCTGCCAGAGCCGACTCGGTGCGGACACTCTGTCCTAATCTGTCATTTGCAGTCTGGATGAACCTCCAGCGTGACAAGCGACAAGCACATTGTTACGACCGGATGCATGCAGAAAATCGGCGGATACGGTCAGATAGCCGACCGTACGACGCCGATTCCCAAATAATCTGGTTCAAATGCGACAAACACAGATTCAATCAGTTGGTTTGGGCATGGACTTGCCCCTCAGCCAACTGTTGAATTACATGGTTGACGCGCGATACTCAGTATCGGATGCCTCAACTTCACCGATTGACCATGCACCTCGATTCTTTGCGTGCATGACGGCTGCATCAATCATATCGCGACTCAGGTCACGTTGAATGGACAACTCCTGGCCGGGAAAGATCAGATCGGCATCTTCGATGCTCTTGTTACGGGCATAAATCAATGGCCAGCGGAACGGGTCATTGTAAATTGATGACATTCCAGCGATATTCCATAGATTTTCGCCAGTCGACACAACGTGAATATCATCTGAAACCATGAGCGGTTCAACTGTAACCTCAGTTTCGTCCATGACTTCTTCCTTTGGTTCCTCCATGGTCATCATCTCAGCTTCTGCTGGAGGGGAAAAGCCAAAAATCGCCCGAAAAAGCTGACACCCTGACACGCTGAATGTCAATAGCACAACAAGAGCAAGTAATACGCCGCGTAGGCTAGTGGATTTCATTTGATTATCCATATTGTGAAATCACCTCAAAAACATAAATTTATGGAATGTTGAAATACGACATTCACGAATCGCTACACCCCGTATCTTAAAAAAGGACAGCCTGTATCGTTCATATAGTAAATTATATGAAAATAATTCAGGTAAGTTGAACAATTAATTACTGACAATCTGCTTCTCGAGACAGGTTTTCGAAGCATTTTTTTAACGATGGGAAAGCAGACGAAACGGGCTGTCTCGTCTTTCCTGATCACGGCGCTTCGGAGCTAGCCCAATGACGGGCCCGAATCAGCAAAAATCCGGTATTGCATGGCTTTCGACCAATTGCCGCCGCAGTGGTTCAGTTGCATCACCGTGCCGGCCGCAAAATGCGGTTGAAATAAAAACTTGCATAATACCGGCGAAATTACAATAATTCAGCATAGGAATGCCCAGTCCTTCGGTAGCCAGAAATTGAAAACCGCTGGACAGAAATGAGCTATAACTTTTCCAAACGCGGGACGGTGACGTCCTGAATAGATGAACAGAGGTAAATGATCATGCGAAAAATCTGCATTTTATTGATTGGCGTTATTTCACTCGTGACAATACCGTTGGTCGGGTCGGCTGACTCCAAACCTGTAGGGATTACACCGGATATCATGTCGGTGCCCTTTGACATAAATGGCTCAACCGTCTCGATTGAGCGCAATCAGGATAACAATGCAACAGTGAATCCCGCGTTTGCGAAGACATCACGTCCCTGCCCGCCGTTTTGCATTCAGCCATCAAGTCTTGCCGTTGGTGTGGAAACCATCGCAGAAGTCGAATTGATTGCATTGGCGAAGGACATGAATGACGGTAATGAGGACATTATCGTTATTGATTCGCGTACGCCTGACTGGGTTGAGCGGGGCACCATCCCCACTGCCATGAATGTTCCGTGGACCAACCTGAATCCTGCGAAGGGCGCGACACCGCTGGAAATCGCAGAAATTCTTGAGTCGGTGTTCAACGTAACCGAGAGCGAGGGATTGTTTGATTTTTCCAACTGCCGCACTGCGGTCATGTTCTGCAATGGAATGTGGTGCGGTCAGTCACCGAACAACATCAAGAATCTGTTGCGACTGGGTTATCCCGCGCACAAGATCAAGTGGTATCGGGGTGGCATGCAGAATTGGGAGAATCTCGGATTGACGACCATTCACCCCAACGCATAACCGTCTGACAATCAGCTGATTCAGATAGGACCGCTCGAAGCAGCAGCTTCGAGCGGTCTTTCTATTTTTATCTACCGACAGTCGTGTCTTTGTCATCTCAAGACGACTTGTGAGTCGGTGATTCGCAATCAGCCGACCGCTCAGGCAAGGCAGCGCTGACCGTCGGGAGCAGGCAACCGGAACTGATCAACTGTCGATGTCTCGCCCGGATTCATCGCGGCAGTTCAATATTGTTCAAGATTCAACTCTTTGAATAGCCTGACTGTATCGCAGGTTGCACCGAGTCTCGCTTCAGGGCAACAAGCAGCACCCGCATGTCCTCAGGTACACCCGCATGCCACTTCAGTTGTTCATTGGATGCAGGGTGGTTGACACTCAGCGTCTCGGCATGCAGTGCCTGACGGCGGAAACCTTTCAGCGTTGCCACCAGCGTCTCGTCCGCAGCGGCTGGAATTTTTGTCCTGGTTCCGTATTCCGGGTCGCCGACCAGGGGATGCCCCATGTGCTGGAAATGCACGCGTATCTGATGGGTTCGCCCGGTGTCAAGCGATACCCGCAGCAAAGTGTGCATCCGGTAGCGCGAGACGATTCTATAGTGACTGATCGCGTCTTTGCCCAGCCCCGCAGTCATTTTCTTTCGGTTGCGCGGATGCCGGCCTATGGGTGCATCAATCGTTCCGCCCGAAATCAGTCTGCCATCGACAATAGCGAGGTATTGACGTTTGGCGAGTCGATTCTTGAATTGCTTGACGAGCGCGAGTCGTGCAGTCTCGGTCTTCGCGACAACGAGCAGCCCGGATGTGTTCTTGTCGAGACGATGGACGATGCCGGCCCGCGGCAGAGCGCTCAGCGAATCTGCATGACTGATCAGCGCGTTCAGAAGAGTGCCGCACTGGTTTCCAGCGCCAGGATGGACCACCATGCCCGGGGCCTTGTCGATCACAAGCAGATGATCATCTTCAAACACGATGTCAAGCGGAATGTCCTCGGCCAGCCAGTCGTGGCGCTCAGGTTGGGGGATTTCAACCCGAAGCCGCTCACCGCCGGAAACAATCTTCCGACGCGATGGGGTGTCCTCATCCAACAGAATCCTGCCGGCGTCCAGCCACGACTGGATCGTTGTTCTCGAATAATCCGGCAGGAGCAGGGCAAGTGCCTTATCCAGTCTGTAACCGCGATATTGATCAGGTACGGATAGCTCGATGTCCAAGTTGTTGAACCTCAGCAATGGGGAAATTCAAACGTAGTGTCGGTTCGCGGCCGAGAGCCAGCAAGGAAGCATGAGGAACGAGGCTACATGTGCATCCCAACCTCTCAGCGACCCGCAGAATTGTTTTTGACAACCGGGAATTGGACAGAATAGGATATTTCCAGAAGATTTTGACTAACACTCTTTTTATGGTTGGAAGCGACGACCCCTTTGGGCTAGGTTGACCGTCCCAACCAAGAGCATTGATCCCTCCGCAATTTCGTCAATCCAGCCCCGACTAGTCAGACGCCTTTTTTCAATAACGCAGCGCATGGCAGCAGCGGCCGTAAGGTGAGCATCGAAGTCATCATCGTTCTTGACCAGTGCCTCAAGTTCGCCAAGTTCAATTTCGTTATCTTTAACCCAATTGGCTTCTTTAAGGAGTTCACAGACTTCATTTCGTTGTTCTCGTTTGGTTTTAGACACGATAAGCCTGCGTGTGGGAAGTTCGTCCGCCTCCGCCAACGCAGTGGCATAGGCGATACCGGGATACGTTTCACATAGGAAAATACTGTCTTGGTGGAGAAGACCAGACAGGTCGTTTTCGAATGGCCAAATTGTAAATTCTCGATCGCCGCAGGTGAGGGCTGGAATCAATTCGCGCCAGAAGCATCGGGTTGCTCCACCAACGACACCTGGAATTCCACTGACGGCAAAAACTGGCTTTGCGTTTGTTGCGCGATCAATACAACGACGAAACCCATCACACACTAGATCTGTGAATGACCTAAGTCCTCCTTCGCCCTTTGGTACACGAAACCAAGGTCGATCGACATGCCACTCTCTCGAATCTGTGTTAATGTGAAAGAAGTCACTGTCGGGGTCAATACGACTTAACCAATCCACGAAATTCTTGGGTTTGTGGCGTTCACTTTTTTCACGAACCATGCGCCAGTATCCGTCTGAAACGCCTAGTACTACGTCGACTCCGATCAGCACGGGACCGCTTCCCCGAAGAGAATTCGCGAGATCCAGCAATGCTTTAAGGTTCCAATACTCGGTCTTTGGATTCTTCTTCTGAATCGATTTCTTATCTATATCTGCAACGTATACTGATCGTTTTGTTGGATCTTTGCTCCAATCTGCAGAAATGAAATATGCGCACATAAGTAACAATCTAAGGATGTGTAGTGGAATATAGCGTCTGTTTTCTATACTCGTGTAAAGTTATGAAACCTATTATACCGGCAGGGCTTTTCTTGCTTTTGACTTGTCTAACGAGATTTCAGGGGAGATTGTTATTGAGCAATCGACAAATTTCACTTTGTATAATGATACCGCCAATTGCGATGCCGTCGTTGCAATGACGATATCAGCGCAGGTTCCAGACCATGCTGTGCATATCAGCAATACCTGACCGAAAATTGTGGGAAGTTCATGAAGCTCAATCGAATCATCCTTGTTCTGGCAGCACTGACCTCGCTCATTATCGCGGGTTGCGGCGGTAAGGACAAAGATAGGATACGCTCCGAGCGGGAAATGTACGATCGCGCGTATTCTTCCTTGAATTCAGGTGCTTACGAAACCGCGATCGAACGCTATACGGCACTCAGTGCAGCTTACCCGTTCGGTACCTACACCACGCAGGGTGAACTGGAAATCTGCTACGCCCATTACAAGCTGAAAAATTCGGATGAAGCTGTCCCGTGCGTGGATGAGTTCCTGAGCCTGCACCCCACGCATCCGCACATCGACTACGCATATTACCTCAAGGGTCTGGCCCATCTCCCATTGCGGGCACCAAGGCTCGGAGAGCGGTTTTTCAAGACGCAGGAGCAGTTCAGCGATCACGATGCGGAGTCGGCACGGGAGGCCTATGAGGCGTTCAACGTGGTGATCGAGCGGTTTCCGTTCAGTGAATATGCGGAGTCCTCACGGACGATACTTGTCAATCTGATCAACGCATTTGCCCGCCACGATCTGCGGATCGCGAGATTCTATCTGTATCGCAATGCCTATGTGGGCGCGATCAACCGGGTCAAGCAAGTGCTTTTGCGCTACGAGACATCACCGCATACTGAAGAGGCGCTGGCGATTCTTATCTATGCGTACGAGCAACTGGAGTTGCCTGAGCTGGCGGCGGATAATCGCAGGGTGCTTTCGTACAATTTCCCAGGCAGCAAATATCTCGGCAACGAGCATATCGTTCTGGACCAGGAGATTTTGGAACGCAGCACCAAACCTCTATTGCTTGGCGTATTCCGCTAACTGCGATTGGTGATCGGGTAACGCCGGTCGCGCCCGAATGCCAGTTCGGTAATCCGTACACCGGGCGGTGCCTGTCTGCGTTTGTATTCATTGCGCTTGACCATCCCGACAATTCGACGGACTGTTTCCGCCTCAAATCCTGATTTGGCGATCTGATCGGAATCCTGTTCCTGCTCGATGTACTGTTGCAGGATTGCATCAAGCAGCGCGTAGTCCGGCAATGAATCGGTATCGCGCTGATTTTCCGCCAGCTCGGCTGTGGGTGCGCGTTCAAAGACGATTTCGGGGATCACATGACCGATGTGCTCATTGCGATATCGAGCCAGTTCATAAACCAGCATTTTCGGCACATCCTTGATGGGTGCGAAGCCGCCGGCCATGTCTCCGTAAAGAGTGGCGTAGCCCACGGCCATTTCGCTCTTGTTACCCGTGGTGATCAGAATCTTTTTCTTCTTGTTCGATATGGCCATCAGCAGCGTGCCTCGGCACCGGGCCTGTATGTTCTCCTCTGTGACGTCTGAATCGAACCCTTCGAATTCAGTCGTCAGTTGATTCAGAAACGCTTCAAAAATCGGCTCGATGGAGATGATCGAATAGGGTACACCAAGCATTTTCGCCTGTTCGATCGCTGCATCCATGCTGACCTGACCGGTGTATCTCGAGGGCATCAGGACCGCTTCCACATTGTCTGGACCGATCGCGTCAGCGACAATGCATAGCGTGAGTGCCGAATCGATCCCTCCCGACAGTCCCAGCACAGCGCCTTTGAATCCGTTTTTGCCGATGTAGTCCGCCACCCCGAGCCTTATGGCAGTGTAGACGCCCTGGACATTGTCCGGAATCGGTGCAACTGTATGTGCAATCGGCGTGATCGGACCCCTTGCGGTAAAAGTTGAGCGCACCACTGCCTCCTCGAAGTGGGCTGCTCTGACGACAACCGAGCCGCTGGCATCACAGACCAGGGAACCACCGTCAAAGACCAGCTCATCCTGACCGCCGACGAGATTGACGTAGACAATGCTGACGTTATTGTTCCGGGCGCGGGTGCGGACAATCTCATTTTCCCGGTAGGCAATCTTGGCCGCGTCAAATGGCGATCCGTTCAAGGTGAAGATCAGATCCGCGCCTTGCGCGACAGACTGTTCCACCGGACCGACTTCCCAGACATCCTCGCAGATCGTCAGACCGATCCGCACCCCATCAATCTCCTGTACCTTAGGCGCGATACCTGCGCTGAAGTATCGTTTCTCATCAAAAACTCCATAGTTCGGAAGCAGCTGCTTGTGATAGGTGCAAAGTTGCCTGCCATCGTCAATCATGGTCGCTGCATTGAACAGTGCACCCGACTCGCGATGGGGATGTCCGACACACAAGGCGATTCCCGGTACCGCATCGGTCAGCGTCTGCAAGGTCGCCTCACAATCATCGATGAAACGATTGCGGAGCAGCAGGTCCTCTGGCGGGTAGCCACAGACGGTCAATTCCGGGAAAACGGCATACCGGCAGTTCAGCCGGTCGCGGGCATCGATGGCAGCGGCGATCACCCGGTCCCGATTGCCCTGAAGATCACCGACGACAAGATTCAACTGGGCTAACGCTACGCCAAATTCTGAAGCCATCAGATATACTTTTATCTCGGTTCGATCGTGAATTACGTGGAAAGCGGTGCGTCATCCAACAACTTGCAGCGGTATCGAAAAAGAATTGTTCAAGCAGGAAATCATCCAGTCAATCAATCAGGTCAGTGCCTATGAATGGAATCGGTGTGTGCCGTCGGATAGTCCATTTCTTCGCCACGAATTCCTCAACGCGATGGAACAGTCGGGATGCGTATCGGAGGAAACAGGATGGTGCCCGATGCATATTGTATTACGAAAACCGGACGTTCCCGATTCGCCTGTGGCGGGCGCGTTGCCGCTATACCGGAAATATCACTCATGGGGCGAGTTTATATTCGATTGGCAGTGGGAGAACGCGTATTTTCGTCATGGCCTGCAGTACTATCCGAAATTGGTATCGATATCGCCGTTCACCGGTCTGCCCGCCCCGAAACTGCTTGCAGCACCTGACTCTCCGGTCGACGAGGTGCGCAGCCAGCTCACCGACTCCTGCCTGAACGAAGCCAGCGACCCTGATCTGTCTTCGTTGCATCTGCTGTTCCTGAATCAGGATGAGCTTGATTATTTCACCACCAGGGATCTGATTCCGCGGCGCAGTAACATCAGTTTTGTCTGGACAAACAACAGCTATGGTTCAATGGATGACTTTCTGTCGACCCTGTCGAGCAGAAAGCGAAAGAAAATCAGGCATGAGAGAAAGTCCGTCCGAGAGGAGGGTATACAGATCAAGGTGATTCCGGGTACCGAAATGGAGGACTACCATTGGTACTCCTTTCACCTTTGCTATTACGCCACCACCCGTAAATATGATTCGTTTCGATACCTGAACCGCGAGTTCTTCCAGATGATCCGGGAATCCATGCCGGAAAATCTGCTGCTCGTCTTAGCTGAGCGGGACAATCGACCGCTGGCGAGCGGGCTGTTCTACCAGGGCGGCGGAACACTCTACGGACGTTACTGGGGCACATTGCAACCGGTGTCCAATCTGCACTTCGAAATTTGCTATTACTCTGCCATTGAATACTGTATCGAGAACGGATTCAGGCAATGTCACGCCGGTGTTCAGGGCGCACACAAGCTGAGCCGGGGATTTTTGCCGCAAGCGTGCTATTCCGCACACATGTTCAACAATACGCAGTTTTCCGACGCGATTCGTCACTACACCATTGAGGAATCACATAGCCTGGATGTACGTCAGGAACATCTTTTTGACTTCTCTCCGTATGCGAAGATCATGGAGGACAAGAATTGATCACCGTCCTATCTCCCGATCTGCGCAATCCTGGCTTCCCGGAGCTCGACTCGCCCGGCGATCAGTTCAGCCCGGTTGCGGTTGGTGGCGACCTCTCAGTCGAAAGACTGCTGATGGCCTACAGTCGCGGGATATTCCCCTGGTTCAGCAACGATGAGCTCATTTTCTGGTGGAGTCCCGATCCGCGTCTGGTGGTTTTTCCGGAGCGGTTCAAGGTATCTCGGAGTCTGCGCAAGAGTATCCGCAACCGAGGCTATTCAGTTACAATCAATAAGGATTTTGAAGCTGTTATTCGAAACTGTGCGACTACTCTGCGACCGGGTGAGGAAAGAGTCTCTACCTGGATTACCAACGCAATGATCGACGCTTATTGCGAGCTCAGCAGACTCGGCCATGCACACTCGGTGGAAACCTGGCACGACGGACAGCTTGTCGGCGGCCTGTACGGTGTCAGCCTGGGAAAGGTATTTTTCGGTGAGAGCATGTTTTCCACCCGGACTGATGCGTCAAAGGTTGCGCTGTGTCATCTTGTCGCAAAATTACGCGAGTGGAATTTTGTGCTGATTGACTGTCAGATCAAGACCTCGCTCCTGAGCAGTATGGGGGCGGAACAGATTGAGCGAACTGAGTTCCTGACGCTCGTCAGGCGCGCAATTGTGCGCAACTCAGATGATGAGGATTGGACATAGGTACCGCTATGATTCGACAGAACCGTCTGATTGACTGGATTGGCGCTGTTTTGGCTGCCGCGATGCTGGCTGTCTCGACCGCGGGTGCCTCCGACGAGATTGTTGATTTCACGTTGCCTGACATTCAAGGAAACCTCCACAGTCTGTCAGACTATCGGGGGCAGTGGGTGATTGTCAACTTCTGGGCGACATGGTGCGCCCCGTGCATCAAGGAAATTCCGGAGTTGAATGAGGTTTCCAGGCTGACGGATCCGGTCACACCGGTTGTAATCGGGATCGATTTTGAGGAGATTGATACCGAAAGCCTGAAGGAATTCATCATGGCGCTTGAAATGGAATATCTGGTTCTGCGCATTGGAGACCAGCCGCTGGTTCCATTTGAACCGCTCAAGGGCATGCCGACGACATTCATCGTCTCACCTGAGGGAAAGATTGTATTTCGCAAGATTGCGGCGGTGACAAAGCATGTTCTGATCGAGAAATTGAAAGCGCTGACCCAAAGCGAATAGACTTGCCCGGGCAGTCAGGCATTCGCGCCGGATGAGTCAAACAACATCGTAAAGTCGATGGCCCGTACGTTTTTGGTAATCGCACCGACCGATATGTAGTCGACCCCTGTCCTTGCGACTTCGCGGATGTTGCCAAGGTCAATGTTTCCCGATGCCTCGAGCTCGACCCGGTGCGCATTGATCTTTACGGCTTGTGCGATATTGTCGACACTGAAGTTGTCCAGCATGATTCGGTTCGCGCCGCACCGAAGGGCGCCTTCGAGTTGATCGAGACGTTCGATTTCCACTTCAATCAGTGCGGGACGACTGTCCGGCAAGCCACGCAGGATCGACTCCAGTGAATGTGTTGCGTACTGGTGATTGTCCTTGATCAGGATTCCGTCGTATAGCCCATGGCGGTGATTGGTGCCACCGCCGATACGAACGGCATATTTTTGGGCATTGCGCAGGCCTGGAACGGTTTTGCGTGTATCGAGTATCCGTGTTCTGTATTCGGCGATGGCCTGCACGAACTGGTTGGTCACAGTCGCGGTTCCCGACAGTGTCTGCAGAAAATTCAAAGCGGTTCTTTCGGCTGTGAGCAGTGATCGCGCACTTCCATTGAGCCGGCATACTGTCTGATTGGCGTGCAGTTCGTCTGCGTCGTCACAGAGCCAATCAATCTGTATCGACGGGTCGGTCTGGTGGAACACCTCATTGAACCAGGCACAGCCACAGAGAATTGCAGATTCCCGCACCTTGACGTACGCATTGACGTGCTCGCGATCCTCGATCAGACAGCTTGTTGCGTCGCCATCGCCAACGTCTTCGCGCAATGCGACACGAACGATATCCGGGATGTCACCCGGAAGTTCAATGGCATTGGCTGGTTTCATGTTCACTCACAACAATCAATTTGCAGGTGGTGGCAAAATGCGCACAACTGTGTTGTGTTGCAAGTCGCCTCAAGTGCATACGCCGTCGCACAGACCGAAAATCCAGTCCGCTCCGCCGCCTTGAATCGATAGATGCTCACAACTTTTCCAGACCACCGCACTCCTGAAATCGCAAGGTCACGACGCAAACGCGAATTTACAGCCAATGACGCAACCAGTCAGCCTCACCGACTGACGCTGACCGGGGATAAATTGTGTTCGCACTTGGTTCGCGATCACGAACTGCAGTCGCTGCTGAGCGATCACTTTGAACCTCACTTGTGATCTGCTCGAGCGAAGCCCTGGAACAACGCTTCTTGCCGGTCAGCAAATCCCTCCCTGCGTGCTGGCATTATGATACGTCGGAATTCGCTGTGCCCGCAAATCTCACCATTTGACCTGCCCGCAAATACTCGCCCGGTCCGGCAGCGTGAGAGGAACCGTCAATAAGACTCAGTCGACAATCAGTCAAAACTGTCTCACGCAATGGTCGCTACTGTGCAACAATATAAGGTCCGAAAGTTGCAACCGGATGCCAATCCGAAAATCCATACTACATGCGAAGTTGTTTGCCAGCCTCGTCCGACCCGCTGGCATGCAGGAGGTATACGATCATGTCTCACGATATTTGGAATATTTTCAGTCCGCGCCTGAAATCAAATGCACCAAAAACCGCCTGGATTCGCAGACAGCGAGATGCACAATCCCTTTCGTATACGTATGGAATGGTGCACCAATCTGCGCTGCATATGGCAGCCCGCCTGCGCGAGCATGGTGTTTCGCAAGGAGATGTTGTTTCCGTAATCGGACCGAACGGTATTGAATGGGGCGTTGCCGCCTTCGCAGCATGGCGGGTTGGTGCGATTCTGGCCCCGGTCCACATCGGTTACAGCGAGGAAGACATCCGCACCCAGATCACAGCATTGAGTCCCAAGTTGATCATGGCACACGAGGCAGACTCAAAACTCTCGGGTGTCGACACACCCCAGATTGCGATTGAGATTACAAGTGAACTCTCGGCCGCAGAGGAACAGGTTGCCAGCAACAATCTGAGCTCAGAAGAGGCGGTGCGAATCTACACTTCAGGCAGTACGGGCTCGCCCAAGATTGTCCGGCTTTCGCATCGCAACCTGTCGTCAAACGTGATTGCCTGCTCGAAAATCGTTGAGATCGATCACAATGACAGATTTCTCAGTCTGCTGCCGCTCTCACACACATTTGAAATGGTGGGTGGGATGTTACTGCCGCTTTACTGCGGATCGTCGATCGCATTGCCCAAAGTGCTGACCGCACAGGAGGTGCTGGCAGCCATGGCGGAAGAGAATGTATCAGTTGTATTGGCGGTTCCGCGGCTTTATCGCAATATCAAACGGGGCATGGAGCAGAAATTTCACAGCGGCAGTTTTCTGCTTCGGGGCTATGTTTCGCTGCTTGGCGCTTTGCCGATGAGTCTGAGAACCCGACTGAACGCGCCGTTGCGCAAGAAATTGAGTCCGAATCTTCGCTACTGGGTCAGCGGCGGCGCCCGACTTGATCCGGTCATCGCACAGTTCTTCCGCGATCTGGGGATCAGTCTCAGGCAGGGATATGGATTGACAGAGACATCTCCGGTTGTCTGCGTTCAGGAGGCATTTCCGGACAACCTCGACAGTGTGGGTTATGCGATTGAAGGCGTAACCGTCAAGATTGACAATCCTGATGAGCTGGGAAGCGGTGAGGTGCTGGTCAAGGGGGACAATGTCATGCTGGGATATTCCGATGAGTCAGCGACGCAGGAAGTGATGACCGATGGGTGGTTTCGAACCGGCGATCTGGGAAGACTTGACAGTTCCGGAAATCTGAGTCTTACCGGCCGAATCAAGAGAACCATCATCACCGAGGGCGGCAAGAATGTGTATCCGGAAGAGCTTGAATCACTGCTTGAGCGCTATCCGGATGTCAAGGAGGCCGGGATTGTTGAATTCGATAATCGTCCCTGTGCCGTGTTTGCCATGGAAAATCCCGAAACCGGCGCTGCACGGGCAAAACAGATTCTGAAGGACTTCAACACCAAGGCATCTGCCCACAATCACATTACCCGATGCGCAGTGGTCGAGGACTTGCCGAAGACACCGCTTGGCAAGACCGCACTGTCCAAACTCCCCGAAGTGTTCGAGTCTTACGAAGTACGCTGAACGGACAATCCAGGTGGGTTACGTCCGCGCAAGCCCATGCTTGTGCGATTTCCACAGGCGCAATCCAAAGCTTGGCGATCAGTTTCGACTCCGCATCGAATATTGAAATTCCCGGATTCGCCCCCATTTTTTGTTGCATGGACAGAATTCCGAATTTGGTCGGGCAAACGATATGAATCCAGAAAAGTTCACCACAAAACTGCAGCATGCACTGGCTGATGCCCAGAGTCTGGCGATTGGACGGGATCATCAGTTCATCGATCCGGCGCACCTGGTGGTGGCCATGCTGGACCAGAAAGGTGGCACAGTTCATCATCTGCTGACGCAGAGCAATGTGAGGATGCCGCAGCTTCGAACTGAGCTCGGCAATTATCTCGATGGACTCGCGACAGTGAGCGGAAGTGATGGACAGGTCCACCTGTCGCAGGATCTCGCAAGACTCCTGAACGGGGCTGATGCGCTATCCCAGAAAAGAGGTGATCAGTTCATTTCCAGTGAGATGGTTGCGCTGAGTGCTGTTGACAGCAAGCACAAAGTCGGGAAGATATTGCGCGATGCGGGTGCTGACGGGAAGATTCTGGAAGCGAAAATCGATCAGATGCGCGGAGGTCAGGCTGTCAGTGATGCCGGCAGCGAAGAGCAGTATCGGGCACTTGAGAAGTATACGATCGATGTAACCGAACGGGCCCGGCTGGGAAAGCTGGATCCGGTGATCGGCCGGGACGACGAGATTCGGCGCACCATTCAGGTACTGCAGCGTCGAACGAAGAACAACCCGGTGTTGATTGGCGAGCCTGGTGTTGGCAAGACCGCGATTGTCGAAGGACTTGCTCAACGAATCTCGGACGATGAGGTGCCGGAAATCCTGAAAGGCAAGCGTTTGCTATCGCTTGACCTTGGCACATTGATTGCCGGAACCAAGTTCCGCGGCGAGTTTGAGGAGCGGCTCAAGGCCCTGCTCAACGAACTGACCCGTCAGGAAGGGGAGATCATCCTTTTTGTCGATGAGCTTCATATGATGGTTGGTGCAGGCAAGGCGGAAGGCTCGATGGACGCTGGAAACATGCTGAAGCCCGCGTTGGCTCGCGGTGAGTTGCATTGTATCGGTGCGACAACGCTTGATGAATATCGCAAGCATGTCGAGAAGGATGCGGCGCTCGAGCGCCGTTTCCAGAAGATCATTGTCCAGGAACCCAGCATGGAAAGCACTATTGCGATTCTTCGCGGCATCAAGGAAAAGTACGAGGTCCACCATGGCGTGGATATCACAGACCCGGCAATTGTCGCAGCAGCCCGACTCTCCCATCGCTACATCACCGATCGAAACCTGCCGGATAAGGCGATTGATCTGGTCGATGAGGCCGCCAGCCGGATACGAATCGAGATTGACTCAAAACCGGATGCGCTGGACCGGCTTGACCGAAAGATCATCCAGCTGAAAATTGAGCGGGAAGCCCTGAAAAACGAAACCGATCAGGCTTCCAGGACCAGACTCGAGAAATTGGAAAGTGAACTTGATCGCCTTTCGGGTGAGTATTCCGAACTCGAACAGCTGTGGTTTGGTGAGAAGTCCGCTGTCATGAGCTCACAGCACATCATGGAACAGCTTGATGCCGCACGAATTGAGGCTGGCAATGCGCAGCGGGCGGGAGATCTGGATCGCTTGGCGAAACTCACCTATCAGACCATTCCGGAGCTGGAACAGCAACTGGAGAGCAGTCGCTCAGAAGATGATCGGGAGTTTGAGTTGCTGAGAAGCAGTGTGACTGAAGAGGAAATCGCACAAGTGGTTTCATCCGCCACTGGAATTCCTGTCAGCAGAATGCTCGAGGGGGAGAAATCGAAACTGTTGCGGATGGAACAGGAACTAGGTCGGCGCGTCGTCGGTCAGAAAGCCGCAGTCGGCAGTGTTTCCGATGCGATCCGGCGATCTCGCACCGGTTTGTCGGATCCTGATCAGCCGTATGGAACATTCCTGTTTCTGGGGCCCACAGGGGTCGGCAAGACTGAACTGTGCAAGGCACTGGCACAATTCCTGTTCGATACCGAAGATGCGTTGATTCGAATTGACATGTCCGAGTTCATGGAAAAGCACTCAGTTGCGAGACTGATCGGTGCGCCACCCGGCTATGTCGGCTATGAAGAGGGAGGACATCTCACCGAACTGGTGCGCCGCCGCCCGTATTGCGTCATCCTTTTGGATGAGATCGAGAAAGCCCATTCCGATGTGTTCAACATTCTGCTGCAGGTACTGGACGATGGACGGCTGACCGATGGTCATGGACGTACGGTTGACTTTCGCAACACGGTTGTTGTCATGACTTCCAATCTTGGATCGGACCTGATCCAGGAAATGACCGGCGATACGCCCTACAGGAAAATAAAACGCGCTGTGATGAATACGGTGGTGCGGAATTTCCGCCCCGAGTTCATCAATCGCATCGACGACATCATCATGTTCCAGCCGCTTACACGCAAGAACATTGACGACATCGCACGAATTCAGATAAGTCTGCTTCAGGATCGGCTTGCCGATCAGGATGTACATCTGAAGCTGACCGAAGAGGTGGTCGGATTTATTGCGACGACGGGATTCGATCCGGTTTATGGGGCGCGACCCCTGAAAAGAGCGATCCGGACCCGACTGGAAAATCCACTCGCCAAGGAACTTCTTTCCGGACAATTCGCTGCAGGTGACGAGGTTGAGGTGAGTTTGAACGAGGGCAAGGTCAGGTTCGCAAAGTCACAGCTTCCGGTTGAGGTATGAGACACCATCAGCTTGACCGCCGATCGAAATGGTGAGAACCTCAATTCCATTTCAGCTAGCCGATGAGTTCGAATACGGGGAACTTCACGAGGTTTCTCCCCTGATCAGACGGATCGTAGCGAAAAATCCAAGCAAGTTTACCTATCTGGGAACCGGGACCTATATCGTGGGGCGCGGCGAAGTCGCTGTCATTGACCCTGGACCGCGACTGGAAAGTCACATCAGGGCAATCGCGGAAAGCCTGTCAGACGAGACAATCACGCACATCCTCGTGACGCATACTCATAGCGATCACTCTCCCGCAGCCCGACCCTTGCAGTCAATCTGCGGTGCGCCGGTTTACGGGTTCAGCACAAGACCCGCGGAAAACGACATTGAGGTGTCGGAGCGATTGGAAGAGGACGTCGACCATGCGTTCCATCCTGATATTGCGGTGAAAGATGGGGATTTGCTGCGCACTGAGCAGTGGACTTTGCAATGTGTCCACACGCCAGGCCACATGTCCAATCATATGTGCTATCGGCTGCTGGAAGAAAAGGCGCTTTTTTCCGGCGATCACGTTATGGGGTGGTCGACCACTGTCATCATACCGCCCGACGGTTCGATGTCGGACTATCTGGCAAGTCTCAGGATGTTGCTGGATTGTGACGATCAAATCTATTATCCGACGCATGGACCGCCCATCAGGCAACCGCATGAATTCTTGCACGCGTGCATTGAACACCGGCGACAGCGTGAGTTACAGATACTGGAGTGTCTGCAAAATGGCTTGTCGGACGTTATGGAAATGGTGCCCGTGGTTTACCGGGACACCGATGTGTCACTGCATGCACCGGCAGCCAGGTCTTTGTTCGCAACCATCATCAAGTTGTGGGAAGAGGGCACGGTGACTTGCCAGGGCGCGCCGGCATTGGACAAGAAATACCGGTTGGCCTGAGCCCCCGGTCGGGTATCAGTGAAACTGCGGGCTGATGCGGGCGACTGCATCGACCAGCACCGACACCTTATTTGGGTCGATGTCGGGTTTGATTCCATGTCCGAGATTGAATATGTGGCCATTGCCAGGCCCGAATGACTCAAGTATTCCAGTCACCTGCTGTTCGATCTGCTCGTCGCTGAGTCTGAGTGAATCCGGATTCAGGTTGCCCTGAATGGCGGTCCTGTCGCCGACTCTGCGCCGGGCGTCACCGATATCGACAGTCCAGTCAATACCAATGGCGCTGCACCCGGCATCCGCCATATTCTCAAGCCACTTTCCTCCGCCCTTGGTGAAAAGTATCGTGGGAATTCCGGGCGTCTGTATCGACAGTTCCTCGACGATTCGCTGCATGTAACGCAACGACAGATCCAGATATTGGGGGGTGTCAAGCAGCCCGCCCCAGGTATCGAAAATCATGAGTGCCGAGGCGCCGGCTCTGGCTTTGGCCGCGAGATATTCAGCGGCCGACCGTGCGAGGATATCAAGCAATTGATGCAAGTCTGCGGTCTGAGACTTCGCAAAAGCCAGAATTTTCCCAAAGTCAGTCTTGGAACGACCTTCTATCATGTAGACTGCGAGTGTCCAAGGGCTTCCGGAGAATCCGATCAGTGGGACCGCACCATCGAGACTGCTTGCCGTTGTGCGCACAGCGTCCATCACATAACCCAGATCGTCTTCCGGGTCAGGGCGCACAAGTTTTCTGATGTCAGCCCCCGACGTGATTGGATTTTCGAATACCGGCCCGACCGACTCCTCCATTCTGAGCCCAAGTCCCATGGCATCTGGAATGACCAGAATGTCGGAAAAGATAATCGCAGCATCGAGATCATATCGTCTGAGCGGTTGCAGTGTGACTTCGCAAGCCAGTTCCGGTGTTCGGCACAGAGTAAGAAAATCGCCGGCCTGGCGCCGCGTTTGCCGGTATTCAGGCAGATATCGGCCGGCCTGGCGCATGATCCATACCGGTGTGCGATCCGTGTCCTGTCTTTTCAGGGCGCGCAAGAAGCGGTCGTTTTTCGGTAATGTCATCGGCAATCAGATCAGCTTTCAGCCAACGCATCCGCGATTTCATTCTGGAATTGTGCCGCAGCCCGGGCAGGATCGGATGCATCGCGAATTGGTCGGCCGACGACCACGTAGTCGGCACCGGCGTCAAGCGCACCCTTGACCGTCATCACGCGTTTCTGATCATTGAAGCTGCCACCCTCGCGACGGATGCCCGGCGTTACAATTCTCAATCTGGCGTCTGCCTGCTGACGGATGACCGCCGCCTCGCGAGGGGAAGCGACCACACCGCCACAACCCAGCCTCTCGGCATTTTTCGCCCGTGTCCTGACGAGATCCTCAAGGCTCATACTGACGCCCATGCCTGCCAGACTGTCCTGATCCATGCTCGTCAGGACAGTGACTGCCAATATTGAAATCCCGTCAGATGCCTCGACTGCGGCTTCCATGATCTGCTCATCGCCGTGCACAGTGACAAATGTGATCCCCAGTCCGTTGAGATTGCGAACAGCCCGAAAGACTGTTGCGGGTACGTCAAACAGCTTGAAGTCTGCAAATACCTTGTGGCCGCGCCCGATCAGGGACTCGATCAGATCGACGCCGGTACCACTTGAGAACAGCTCCAGGCCGACCTTGAAGAAATTGACGTGACCCTCGATTCTGTCAGCCAGTTCCAACGCCTGGGTGCCTGTCGGTAAATCCAAGGCGACGATCAGGCGGTCGCGGGTTGGAATTTCGGCCATGAGGGGGTGTCCGTCCTGAGTCAGTCCGCGTTGATGTAGCTCATGATCCCGCGTGCAGCTTCACGTCCCTCGAACACTGCGGTAACAACCAAATCCGCACCCCGTACCATATCGCCGCCTGAGAACACCTTCGGATTGGAAGTCTGGAACGGATACTCACTGTCGTGGCTGGCCTGAACGCGCAGGAATGAATCGATCCGAATATCGTGTTCGGCCATCCAGTCGCTGGGACTGGGGCGAAACCCGAACGCAATGATGACGCGGTCGCAATCGATCAGCTGCTCACTGCCCGGGACGGGTTCAGGCTGGCGTCGACCCCGCTCATCCGGTTCGCCAAGTCTGGTCTCAATGACCCTGACCTGCTCGGCCTGACCATTGCCGATGATCTCCAATGGCTGTCGGTTCCATAAAAATTGCACACCCTCCTCTCTAGCGTGCCAGACTTCCCGCCTGGACCCCGGCATGTTCTGTTCGTCGCGCCGGTAGACACAGGTCACTTTTCCGGCTCCCTGTCGAATCGCTGTACGCACACAGTCCATTGCGGTGTCACCGCCGCCCAGTACGACGACATCCTGGTCATTCAGATTGATGGGCAGCCATGAACCGGGGTCCCAGCGCTCAACCTCAAAATTGTTGCCGACCAGATAGGGCAGCGCCTCATGTACACCGTTCAGGTTCTCCCCTGGAAATCCGCCTTTCATGTAGGTATAGGTTCCCATGCCCAGAAAGACTGCGTCGTACCGGTCAAGAAGTTCCTGAAAGTCAATGTCTGTTCCAATCTCGGTATTCAGCACAAATTTCACCCCCATTTCCTCCATGATCTGGCGGCGTTTGAGCACAATTCTCTTTTCCAGCTTGAAAGGTGGTATTCCGAACGTGAGCAATCCGCCAATTTCCGGGTAGCGATCGTAGACAGTTGCGCTGAATCCGTTGCGGACCAGCACATCGGCACAACCGAGTCCAGCGGGGCCGCTGCCCACAATAGCGACCGTCTTGCCATTGGGTTCGACGTTGGAGATATCGGGTTTCCATCCCTGGCTGAACGCTTCGTCCGTGATGTACTTCTCCACTGCGCCGATGGTTATCGCACCGAATCCGTCGTTCATTGTGCAGGCACCTTCACACAGGCGATCCTGAGGGCAGATTCGACCGCAGATTTCCGGCAAGGAATTGGTCTGGTGTGACAGTTCCGCCGCCTCAAGCAATCGGTCTTCAGCGATCATGCCCAGCCATTCCGGAATGTAATTGTGAACCGGGCATTTCCACTGGCAATAGGGGTTGCCACAGGAGATGCATCGGGCCGACTGACCGGCTACGACAGCCGAATCGTATGGCTGGTAAATTTCGTTCCAATGATGGATACGATATTGTGCGGGATCCTTTGGCGGACTCTGTCTTGGCAGGTCCAGAAACTGAAAATGATCTTTCACATCGATTCCCTGATCACTGCCGTGCTTATGCGGCTTCCCTGAGTGTTTCCATCAAGTCCTTGATATCTGACGCTTTCGGCTTGATGAGCCAGAACCGTCCGACCAGTTCCAGGAAATCATCCCGAACCCTTCTGCCCCATCGGCTGCCGGTTTCCTCAACGTACTCTCCGATCATTTCGTGCAGAAAACTCAGGTGCGGTTCCATGTCTTCGTGTGTCAACCGATGGATATCGATCAACTCATGGTTATAGCAGTCGACAAAAATCCGTTCCAGATCCAGTATGAATGCGATTCCTCCGGTCATCCCGGCACCGAAATTGACTCCGGTCGCGCCGAGTGACAGCACCGCACCGCCGGTCATATACTCGCATCCATGATCCCCGCATCCCTCCAGTACGGCAATGGCACCGGAATTTCTCACCGCAAACCTTTCCCCTGCAGTACCGGCAGCAAAAAACCGCCCGCCGGTTGCGCCGTACAGACAGGTATTCCCGACGATCGGTGTGGACTGTGTTTCGAGGGGACTGTCATGCGGCGGCCTGATCACGATTTTTCCGCCTGCCATTCCCTTGCCGACATAGTCATTGGCATCGCCTTCCAGGTACAATTCCAGCTCCGCTGCGTTCCAGGCGCCGAAACTCTGACCTGCAATGCCCTTGAAATTCATCTTGATCGGTGACGACAGGGGCTTCGGTGACTTGACGATCTCGCCCGACAGCCTGGCACCGATCGAACGGTTGACGTTTGCAATCCGGTAGTCGAACACACTGCCTTTGCCGTGCCTGATGCATGGCAGGGCGTCCGTCACCATTTTTTCTGCGAGCGGACCCTTGTCCCAGGGCTCATTGCGCGCACTCGTACATCGTCGCGGCACATCGTCCGCCACATCGGCCAGCGAAAGCAACGCATTGAGATCAAGTCGTTTCTGCTTGCTGGACTTCGGCTCGATCATTTCCAGATACTCCGGTCGTCCGATGACTTCGTCGAGGCTCCGGACACCGATTGATGCCAGAATCTCACGAACTTCCTCGGCGACGAATCTGAAATATCGAACCACTTTGTCCTTGGTGCCCTTGAAATGCCGAGTTCGCAGACTCGAATTCTGCGTAGCGACACCGGTTGCACAGTTGTTCAGATGGCACACCCTGAGATATTTGCATCCAATGGCAATCATGGGTGCGGTCCCGAACCCGAACGAATCCGCACCGAGTATCGCCGCCTTGACCACATCCAGACCGGTCTTCAGTCCGCCGTCCACCTGCAATCGAACTCGGTGACGCAGTCGGTTCATTCTCAGTGTCTGCTGGGTTTCCACCAATCCCAACTCCCACGGGCTGCCAGCGTACTTGACGGAGGTGATCGGGCTTGCACCGGTGCCGCCGTCGTACCCGGCTATTGTGATCAGGTCGGCATACGCTTTGGTCACGCCCGCAGCAATCGTACCGACTCCGGCTTCGGAAACCAGCTTCACCGATACCAAGGCTTCGGGGTTGACCTGCTTGAGATCAAAAATCAGCTGCGCCAGATCCTCGATTGAATAAATATCATGATGTGGCGGCGGAGATATCAATGAAACACCTGGCGATGAGTATCGCAACGAGGCGATCACCTCACTGACCTTATGTCCCGGCAGCTGTCCGCCCTCACCGGGTTTCGCGCCCTGGGCGATCTTGATCTGAAGCACCTCTGCATTGGTGAGATAGTGGGGCGTGACGCCGAAACGGCCGGATGCGACCTGTTTGATCTTTGAGGTCCGGGAGGTTCCGTAGCGCCGCGGGTCCTCGCCACCCTCACCCGAGTTGGAGCGACCGCCCAATTCATTCATGGCCTCAGCGAGCACTTCATGAGCTTCCGGCGAAAGCGCCCCGAGCGACATGGCCGCGCTGTCAAACCGCTTGAGTATCTCCTCAGCCGGCTCAACCTCCTTAAGATCAACCGGTTCATTGCCGTCAGTCCTGATGCGCAGAAGGTCGCGCAACACCATGGGCGGGCGATGATTGACCAGTGACGCAAACTTCTCATAGTCACCCGAATCCCCGCTCTCCACCGCTGCATGCATCGCGTGAACGACATCCGGATTGAACGCATGGTATTCACTGTCAGTCGAGTACTTGAGCAGTCCTCCGTGACTGACAGGGACTCGAGGATCCCACGCGGCATCCGACTGTTCAATCAGGTCGTTCTCAATGTCCTCGAAATTCGCGCCCTGAATTCGAGACACTGTCCCCTTGAAGCACAAGTCCACCACTTCATTGTGAAGTCCCACTGCTTCGAACAGCTGTGCACCGCGATAGCTGGTAATGGTCGAAATACCCATTTTGGACATGATTTTGAAAAGACCCTTCTTGATACCCTGACGGTATGAGCGTACGGCTGACAACGATTGGCTGTCGGGTACTTCATTGCCGATAATGCTGCGCACGATCGCATAGCTCAGATAGGGGTAGATCGCGGTGGCGCCGTATCCGATCAGCACTGCAAAATGATGCGGATCGCGAGCTGTTGCCGTTTCAACGATGATGTTTGCATCGCACCTTAAGTCTTCGTCAATCAGTCGATGATGCACAGCGCCGATTGCAAGCGCAGCGGGAATCGGGAGTTTGTCCTGTGCAATGTCGCGGTCCGACAGCGTGAGAATCAGATTGCCTGAACGGATTGCCTCCACAGCCTCATTGCAAATGCGCCGGATAGCGTTTTCCAGACCCTCACTGCGTTGATAGTTCAGGCAGATTTGGTGCACGCTGAAAGCCGGGTCGGCATCGTCCATGATCGTATAGAATTTCCGCCCTGACAGAATCGGCGAACCGATGATGAGACGTTTCGCATGGTCAGGGTTCTCCTCGAACAATCCGAACGACAGGCCAATCGTGGTTTCCAGCGACATGACTATTTTTTCGCGCAACGGATCGATTGGCGGATTGGTCACCTGCGCGAACTGCTGGCGGAAGTAATCATAGATTGAGCGTCTTCTGTCGGATAGTACCGGCAAGGGGGTGTCATCGCCCATGGATCCGACCGCTTCAAGTCCAAGCTCGCTCAGCACGCGGATCACCTGTTCCTGCTCCTCAAAGGATACATCGAACATCTTCTTGTAGATGGCAAGCTCAAACGGATTGAGCGCGGCGCTCGAGTGTGTGTCGTTCAGGAGCCTGGTATAGACTCTGCGCTGTCTTTGCTTGAGCCAGCGACTGTACGGCTGACGGTTCTTGATTTCGTCATTGATATCATCAGGCAACAGCAACGCACCGGTCTTGGTGTCGGCTGCAATCATCTCGCCAGGCTTCAGTCTTCCCTTGGCGATCAGGTCGCCTTCACTGTAGTCGTGAACTCCGATCTCGGTGCACAGTGTGATGTGTCGGTCCGCAGTAATGATGTAGCGTGCAGGGCGCAGGCCATTTCGATCCATGACACAGGCAGCATACCGACCATCGGTCAGCACGATGCCCGCCGGTCCGTCCCAAGGTTCGGAATGCAGTGAGTTGTAACTGTGAAATGACCTCAGGTTTGAGTCCATGGTATCGACATTCTGCCATGCCGGCGGAACCAGAATTTGCATGGCCCGGAAAATATCCATGCCGCCGCTGACGAAAAAGTCCAGCATGTTGTCCAGACTTGCCGAGTCTGAAGACTCAAAGTCCACGATCGGCAACAGTTCTTCGACATTTTCGTGAAGCGAATCGGCAAATTTGCCGCTCCTTGCAATGGCCCAGTTGCGATTGCTTTGTATGGTGTTGATCTCACCATTGTGAGCCAGCATGCGAAAGGGCTGGGCGAGACGCCATGTCGGGGCGGTATTGGTCGAGAACCGCTGATGGAATACTGCAAGGGATGACTTCAGATCGGGGTCATCCAGTTCGGGGAAGTACGCGGTCAGGTTGTCCGGCATGAACAACCCCTTGTATACCATTAACAGGGAGGACAGGCTGCAGATATAGAAACTGCTGTCGGAATCCAGCAGTTTTTTTTCGGTCGCTCGACGGGCTGCATACAGGCGACGTTCGAATACGGCTGTCGACAGCCCTTCCGGCGCGTTGACCAGAATCTGCTCAATACGGGGCTGGCTGGACAGTGCCGATTCGCCGAGCGCTTCGGGGTTCACCGGTATCAGACGCCACCCGGCCGGCTCCAGTCCCTTCCTGACCAGTTCCTGCTCCAGCTGGACTCTTGCTGTGTGGGCGATATCGGGGTCCGGATTGAGAAAGATCATGCCGACTGCGAATTTCCGTGCCAGGCTTATATCCTGTCTGGCAGCACATCCGCGCATAAACTGATCCGGAATTCTGAGCATGATTCCGCAGCCATCACCCGATTTCCCGTCGGAGGCTATGGCACCGCGGTGGGTCAGGTTGCAAAGCGATTGCACGGCAGTGCGGACCAACTCATGTGACGGCTGGCCGTCCATTTGCGCAATCAGGCCGAAACCGCAGCCATCATGTTCAAACTGCGGACGATAAAGCCCGGTATCGCGTTGATGCGAATTCATGGAATAAGTCAGTCCCTTTGCCCGATGATCCAGCGGCGAATGCAGCCGTGATGGGCGTGCTATTCAATACTTGGCGGTCAGATGCTATGAAAATGTCACGCGTTCCGCTTACATTCAACCTATCAAGTATAACGATTGAGAGGTGAATTCGGAAATGATTTCACTCGCTCATTCCGCATTACCGAATCATCCGCGGCTGGAAAATAACCGGTGGAAGTGTATTTGCAGTGCAGTTGCATTTATTAAATTCACAATATCAACTGCTTAGGTCAAATAAAGTTATACTTCGGCCGGGTCGGCATGCTCGTTTAAGAAAAAGCCACCTGTCGCTGAACCTCAACGCGATCGCAAAACGAATGAATCAGGAAACGAAAAATGAACAGGATTGGCCATGTACTAACATGCGATTGCTGAACAGGGATCAATTCATTGACGACCTGAGCATCTGTCTTGCCAGCTGGTGGGCGCCTTCCAGGTCATCTACGATATTTTCGTCCGGAACAAGTTTCAGTACGTTCAGTGACGTCATGGTCCTGAAGACAGAGTCGGCGAAGCCGCACATGACGATTTGGATATTGTCCTGAGTGGCCACTTCGGTGAGTTTCTCAATCACCAGGGCAATGTCATCGTCGACAAATTGAGTCTTGGTGAAGTCAAAAATAATGATCTCATGATCCTTGATATCTTCGGTGACACTGTTGACCAGTTTTGTTTTGGAAGCGATTGAAAGGATTCCGCTCAGACGGACCAGCACTGTACGCGTGGAAAAGGGGTCAAGTTTCGAGGTTGACGCATCCTCATCAAACAGTTGCAGGTCAAGTATGGCTGCCGAAGTCACACTGTCCAGCTCGAATCGCTCGATTGTCCGGGCATGTGACATGGCTGCAGCGATCAGGCCAAGGGCGATGGCGGGCAGCAGGTCAACAAAAACAGTCAGGCCGAAAGTCAGCAAAAGTATGACCATTCTGGGACGCTGGATCCGATGAATACGATTGACAATTCTCCAATCGATGACGTCCCAGCCGACCTTGATCAAAATGCCCGACAATGCGGCGAGCGGTATCGGTTCCACGACGTCACTGATCACCAATACGATCAGCACGAGTATGATCGCATAGGAAAGACCGGATACAGCGGTACTGGCGCCGGCGCGGATATTGGCCGCTGTTCCGGGTGGGGATCCGGAACCCGGCAGACCTCCGACAAGTCCTGCCGCTATATTTCCGATTCCCTGTCCGATCAGTTCGCGACTGGGTTTGTGCCGGGTTCCCGTCATGGTATCCGCCATGACTGCTGAAATCAGGCTTTCAACCGACGCGATCATAGCCAGAATGAATGCCAGTTCGACTGACGCCCACAGAAGATCGAGTCCCGGGAAAAATAACTGCAGTTGCGGCAATCCGCTAGGGATTTCTCCGATCACAGGTGAGTCGGGGAACCATAGAACAGCACTCAGGGTTGCCACAGTCAGGGCCACCAACGGGGCTGGCAGGTATTTTCCCAGTCTTGCCGGCCAGAAAATGGAAATACCCAGTGCAACCAAGCCGACGATCAGGGCGTCGACATTGGTCACCCCAATCAATTCGGTCAGCATATGCAGGGATTCCACAACTTCCGATACGGGCGCATGACCCAGCAACGGCAGCAGCTGAACAACGATGATGATCACACCGATTCCGGACATGAACCCTGAAACCACGACTCTTGGCGCGTATTCGATATATTTTCCGACTCCCGACAACCCCAACAATATCTGGAAGAAGCCGGCTATCGAGACAATCGCAAACGCTTGATAAATGCTCTCGGCGTGGCTGGCGACGATGACTGCGATCGCGATCGCCACTGGCGCAGTGGGTCCTGAAATCTGGGTTGGCGTGCCTCCGAAAACAGCGGCGAAAAATCCAACAGCAATCGCGCCGTAAATACCTGCGCTGGGTCCCAGACCGGTTGCGATACCGAATGCCAGCGACAAGGGGAGCAAGACCACTGATGCAGTCAGGCCGCCAAAAATATCCCCTTTCAATTTGGCAGGGCTATAGTTGCGCGGCAACAATGTATCAAATGCCATCAGTGCTGACTTCCTCAACCACTTGGAGTTACGAGTACCCGAAGGTGAATAAACGATTGCTGACGGTAAAAAAGATGAGTTACCCGCATCTGTCGGGGTGCCGAATACCTTGGATCGGTATTGTTGCCATTCAGTGGGCTGATTTGCGTCCGCAATCAATCTAATTTTAATACCTATCTTTATGGGAATTTACAAATCCGCGCGCGTCTGGCGGATCGGCACGCAAAACGGGATGGTCACGTACGAGGCAATCGGTTTGGGACAGTTGTAAAATACCGGTTATGCAAGCGCATTTGAAGCTTCGTTACGCGCCTCGCCCTGACACCTCTCAAAGAATTGGCTGCGTAATGCCGCTATCTTGTGGAATTCACAACACGCACACAACAGACCAGCACCAATGGCATTGAGTTGGAATGAAATTCGAATCCGAGCTGCCGAGTTTTCCCGCGACTGGTGTGATGCGAGATATGAAAAAAGTGATACACAGAGCTTTTACAACGACTTCTTCGCTATATTCGGGGTGAAACGACGCAGGGTTGCGCGCTTTGAGGAGAGAGTGACCCGACTGGACAATTCACGTGGCTATATAGATCTTTTCTGGCCGGGTGTGTTGCTGGTTGAGCAAAAAAGTGTCGGCCGCGACTTGAATCAGGCCGCAGAGCAGGCCGGTGAGTATTTTGATGCCGTAAACGACTCGGAAAAACCGCGCTATCAGCTGGTATGTGATTTTCAGACGTTCCACCTGCTCGATCGAGAGACGCGCGGGCAGTGGAAGTTCACGCTTGAGGAACTGCCACAGAATGTGGAAGTATTTGGCTTCATTCTGGGTCGGCAATCTCGCGACTTCAACCAACAGGATTCCGTCAGTATCGCGGCGACAGAACTTGTGGGCCAAATTCATGACAGACTTGCACATTCGGGGTATCCAGCTGATGATCTTGAGAGATTCCTGGTGCAGCTGGTCTTCTGCCTTTTTGCTGACGACACCGGAATCTTCGAGCCGCGTGACATTTTTCATAATCTCTTGCTTGACCACACGCACGAGGATGGATCGGACACAGGGCTGTGGCTGAAACGGTTATTTGAGTTACTGAACACCCCGGTTGACGAGCGTCAACGTTACCTCATTGATGATTTGGCAGCATTCCCTTATGTGGATGGCATGCTGTTCGAACACCATCTTGTTACTGCTGATTTTGACTCCGTGCTTCGAAACCGGCTGCTGGAAGCCTGCGAGTACGACTGGTCGGAGATATCGCCGGCAATATTCGGGTCGTTGTTTCAGTGTGTGATGGACAAGGATCTTCGCCGTGCGATCGGAGCTCACTATACGACTGAGGAGAACATTCTGAAAGTGATCGAGCCACTTTTTCTTGATGACCTCAGAAAGGAATTCTCAGATATCTGCAAGTTGAAACGGGGTCAGGCCTATCGGTTGCAGGAGTTCCAACGCAAGTTGGGTGATCTGACATTTTTTGACCCGGCCTGTGGTTGCGGAAACTTCCTGGTTATCGCATATCGGGAGTTAAGGCAACTGGAGATCGACGTGCTTCGACAGAGAATCAGTTCCAGTCAGCTTGATTTGGATGCCCGCAGTCTGAGTATTGTCGATGTCGATCAGTTCTACGGTATCGAACTGGAAGAATTTCCAGCACGGATTGCTGAGATTGCGTTGTGGATGATGGATCACATCATGAACAATCGGCTGGGAGAGGCATTCGGCAAGGTCTACACGCGTATTCCTCTTCGCGCCACCGCAAACATTGCGTGCGCGGATGCGCTCGAGATGGACTGGAATGACGTCATCTCCGCGGCGAACTGCAGTTACATCCTTGGCAATCCTCCCTTTTCAGGTTCCAAGCTCCAAAGTCCGGAACAACGCGCTCAGGTTCATCGAATTGCCGCATTCAAGCACATCAAGGGAACACTTGATTATGTGAGTTGCTGGTTTCTGAAAGCTGCTGCGTATGTTGAAGGCAAAACGAGAATCGGTCTTGTCGCAACCAACTCGATTGTGCAGGGTGAACAGGTGGGTCAGTTGTGGCCATTGATGTTCAATCGGGCCGGGTTGGATATCGCATTCGCACACAGTTCGTTCTCATGGTCGTCCGAAGCGAGCGGCGCAGCTCATGTCCATGTGGTGATTATCGGGCTCGTGCGAAGTGAATATCGGCCGAAGTCGGTGCGTCTTTTCAGTTATCCTGACAACACGCAACGGCCGCAAGAAAGCTCGCACAAGAATATCTCCCCGTATCTCGTGCCCGAACTTGAGCGCTATCCCTATGTGGCAGTGCAGGCCAGCAAACGTCCGATCAATGGCTTTCGGGCATTGAAGGCGGGATCGAAACCGATTGACGACGGAAATTACATTTTCAAGTCCCAGGCGCAGCGGGATGCCTTTGTCGCCCGGGAACCAGCCGCCGCGCAGTTCATCCGTCCCTATGTCGGATCACAGGATCTGATCAATGGTACGACCCGATACATTCTGGCACTGCACGATGCCACGCCGGATCAGTTGGCAAATCTTCCGCAGGTGCGCGAGCGGATCAGGGCAGTGCGCGAGTTCAGGCAGCGAAGCAGCAGCGTTCCAACGATCAAACTTGCTGACACTCCAATGCTGTATCACATCAATGTCATTCCTTCCTCTGCCTTCCTGGTGATTCCAGTGACAAGTTCCGAACGTCGGGAGTATGTTCCGATCAGCTGGCTGGAACCGCCTGTAATCCCCAACATCGATACAAGAATACTTGTCGATGCGAGTCTGGCCGATTTCGCACTGCTGACGTCCCGGATGCACATGGTCTGGCTTCGATTTGTAGGTGGCCGACTGGAAAGTCGCTATCGTTATTCCATCAATTTGGTCTACAACGTCTTCCCGCGTCCCGAAGGTGATCTTGACCGTCTGGAACCATTCGCAAAGGCGGTGCTCGATGCAAGAGACCAATATCCGGATACAGCATTCCTGAACTTGTATGATCCAGACTTCATGCCTGCCGGATTGCGTACGGCGCACGCCAATCTGGACCGAGCGGTTGAACGGCTTTACCGCCGCAGACCGTTCGACTCAGATCAGGAAAGAATAGATTGCCTGTTCGAACGTTATGAGCAGTATGTCCAACCCTTGCTCATCAGCAAGCGGGGATACAGAAGTTTCGGACGCAATCTTCCGTCTGCTGTTTTCGCATAGGCGAACAGTCTTGAGCCTTCCAAATCCATTGATTATCTGCCCGTACAGGAGCAATATTCAACAACGTCGATCCGTCGTCGCTTAGCGGCATTGCGACCACAGCCTGCCCGCCGGACCGGACTTCAGATGCATACACATGTCGCCGGCTGTCAGCGCGGCCAAAAATATTCGGTGTTTTCAACAATATAATGGCGACCGGTACATTCATATCGATATGAAAACGCATTCTGACAATGCCCGCCTGGCCGTGGACCTCGAAATGTCTGCTGAAGAGCATGAGCGTTCCCGTATGCTCAGCGCGTTGATTCAGGAGCAGATTGCAAGTTCGGACCACCAGGCGATTCCATTTTCGAGCTATATGAATCTCGCCCTGTATGCACCGAACTGCGGTTACTATACCTCCGCAGGACGGGTAGTCGGTGCCGGGGGTGACTTCATTACCGCACCGGAACTTGGGGAAGTGTTCGGTATTGTTCTTGCGAGCAAGATTGCGGACTGTCGCACACAGTTTGAAAATCCGCCCGTGTTGTACGAGTTTGGCGCGGGCAATGGGACCTTGGCGATGCAGATTCTCGAACAATTGCATCGCCGAAATGTTGACATCGAAAATTATGTGATCGTTGAAGTCAGTCCGGTGCTCAGGGAAATTCAAAAAGACACCTTCAGCCGTGCGGGACATCAGGTCGGTCACAAGATTGAGTGGCGGGAAACACTGCCGCAATCGGGATTCGATGGCATCGTGATCGCGAATGAGGTCATTGATGCCATGCCAGTTGAACTGTTTTTCAAGGCGGGTGATGAGTGCCGACAGGGGTTTGTCGTCGAGACCGATGGCGGTCTTGGATTGGAATACCGTACACCCGTTCGGCCGGATTTCCGAAAGTCCATCAACGCGCTGAATCTGCTGGAGTTCGATGACGAATACTTCTCCGAGATTCACTGCCAGGCTGAAGCATGGATCCGCACATTGGCACAAATGATGCGATCCGGGTCGATTCTGATCGCTGACTATGGGTTTCCTGAGCACGAGTACTACCATCACGACAGGAATCAGGGAACTTTGGTCTGTCACCGACGACACAGGCTTGTGTATGATCCTTTTGCCTATATCGGCTGTCAGGATATCACGGCCCACGTCAATTACACGGGACTGGCCCGGGCCGCCGCTGAAATGGGAATGGAAGTCAATGGGTTCACCAATCTTGGCAGTTTTGTCGTTGACATCGCAGTGATCGGCGCGGCACTCGAACAGGCAACGCAGAATTCCGCACAGCATGCCCGCGAGCTCGACAAGTTGAGCAGTCCGCAAGAAATGGGTGAGATTTTCAAGGTGATGGAACTGACCAAGAACTTCAATTCAACCGGATTGGGGTTTGAATTGTCTGATCGGACCCATCGTCTAGGTGTTTCCGACCCGAATTTCGGAGCGGGAAACTGATACGATTTCCGGTCTGGTGTTGGTTCGATGACAGAATTTCTCAGTTCCAGTTTTCTCGCATTCATACAGGGTGCAACTGAATTTCTGCCGATATCGAGTTCAGCTCATCTGGTCATTGTGCCGCACATTTTTGGCTGGCGTGATCAGGGACTTGCATTTGACATCGCAGTGCACGCAGGAACGCTCGCCGCGTCGCTCACCTACTTTCGCGATGACATCCGGAAAATTCTTGTCGCATGGCTGAAATCACTTTCGGGGCGAGACGACTCAGCGGAAGCGAAAATGGGCTGGCTTATCGTTATCGCCAGTATTCCGGTTGCGCTGGCCGGGGCGCTGTTCCATGAATTGGTCGAGAACGAACTCAGAAGTCCTGTTGTCATTGCATCAGCAACCGTGTTGTTTGCGTTACTGCTGTGGTACGCGGATCGATTTCGCAGGGGCGGACGCAGCCTGAATTCACTGAGCTGGAAGGATGCTGTGCTGATTGGACTGGGACAAGCCGTTGCTCTGATTCCTGGTACTTCAAGATCAGGCATGACGATCACCGTTGGTCTGTTGCTGGGACTCTCGAGGAAGGAATCTGCAAAATTCGCGTTCCTCCTGGCAATTCCAGCAATTGCGATGGCCGGGGGATGGCAGTTTCTGACTCTGGTGACGTCGGATTCCGTGACTGACTGGCCGGTATTCGCATATTCGGCTGTGATTTCTGCCGTTGTCGCATACCTTTGCATACGCTGCTTCCTGCAATTCATAGAGCGTGTCGGAATGATGCCATTCGTGCTGTACCGATTGGCACTGGGCGCGGCGATCTTCCTCTTGGTCTGACCGGACAAACTTCCGCTGCGGTCGGCGATGAGCGTCAATAATGCCTTGTCGCTATTCATTTATAATGACATCCGGACTTGGCGGCGGCATTTGGAACATAGATATGATCATGGCTTTTGTTGTTCTTTCTTTCCCGGAATCGGTATTGCCTGATGATTCGGGTTGAGACGTACGGCCTGGTATAGACCGATTCGAGGGTAATGTGCGTGCAGAACATCCTGGTAGGAACACGGGGCAGTGACTTGGCGTTGTGGCAGGCGAATCATGTTGCCGAAAGCCTTAGGAATCTTCACCCCGAAGTTCGGATCGAAGTCGTGCCCGTCAAGACCGAAGGTGATCGAAGGCTTGATGTCACACTGTCGCAAATAGGAGGCAAGGGTCTTTTTATCAAGGAGCTCGAACGCAGTCTCCATGAGGAGAAGGTGGATATCGCGGTCCATTCCATGAAAGACGTTACCGTCCATCTGGACCCGGAATTGTGTATCGATGTCATTCTTGATCGCGGCAATCCATACGACGCATTGGTATCCAATCGTTATGGGTCAATTGATCAGTTGCCTGCCAATGCGACGATCGGAACATGCAGTGTGCGCCGCAAAAGCCAATTGCAGGGTATTCGTCCGGATTTACAGTTTCTCACCCTGCGGGGCAATGTGACGACCCGTCTCAATCGGCTTGATGCAGGTGAATTCGACGCAATAATACTTGCGGTTTCAGGACTGAAACGGCTGGGTCTGGAATATCGAGTCGCACAGATACTTGACGGCACGGATCATGTCCCCTCCCCGGGGCAAGGCGCGCTGGGGATTGAATGCCGCAGGTCCGACATCCGGATTCAGGAGCTGATTGCGCCATTGAATCACGAATACAGCAGTATCGCTGTACAGGCTGAACGACTGACCAACCGGGAATTGGGCGGCAGTTGTGTTGCACCGATAGGAATTCATGCCTCGGCCGACAATGAAAGGATCAGGTTGTCTGCGTTTGTTGGAAGTGTTGACGGCAGCACACGGATACAGTCATCCATAGAAGGTGCGACTGATGATGCCAAAGCGGTCGCACACACCTTGGCGGGTGATCTGGACCGACAGGGCGCGCAGGAGATTCTCAATGCCTGGAAGACGGATTGATTCTGGGACCTGCAGGAGTTTGGAAGGGGTCAGTGTACTGGTCACACGACCGTCTGCCTACGCCGGATATCTGATCGGCGAAATCGAGTTGCGCGGCGGACACGCCATCGCGCTGCCGACCGTACAGGTTGAATACACCGTGGAGGCTTCGGGTCTTCCGGCTGTCCTGTGCGCAGATTCGGAGCGAAAGCTTGCAATATTCACCAGTCGAAATGCAGTGGATGCGGTAGCCGAGTGGCTGCGAGACAGCAATGCCGCATGGCCGCGTGTTCTCGAATGTGCTGCGGTCGGCCGCAAGACGGCACAGGCGATAGAAAATTCATTCGGCATCGATTGCGCGATCTATCCCGAATCAGCCCATGGCATCACCCATCTGATGGAAATGGACAGAATGCAGAATCTTGCTCGGACACCGTCCATGGTGATCGACGGCGGCGGCGCGAATTCCAAGAAATTGTCGGATCTCCTGCGGCATCGGGGCTCTCCCTCGGTTGCACATTTTGTTGTGTATCGCAGAAAATGTCCCGATGTTGATATCGGGCCTGTTGCCGAGTATCTGGGTCAGGGCTCGATCGGCTACGTTGTGATCACCAGCGTGTCTGGCGCCACCAATCTGTTCAGCATATTGGGCACACAACTGTCAGACCGGTTGAGGGCATCATGTATGATTACTTACAGTGAGAGAATCGCGGACCGCATATGCTCTGAAGGCTTTGATCAGGTGGTCGTTGCCAGCGAGTCGTGCGATGATGCGGTCATCGCGGCGATTGAGAATTCCGTTCAGGCTCAAGACATGAACATCGCCAGTGGACTTTGACGAGTCATGACAATGAGAACAAATTGGAGTAGGTTTTAAGATGGCTGAAGAATCGACACAACCCGACTCACGCGGGTCATCCGGTCAATCCGATAAAGCGAAGCGAGCGCGTAAACCCAAGCAAACAAGTTCCGGTGCAAAGTTCTGGATTTTTGTCGCATTGCTGTTGTCCCTGGTTTCGCTCGGTGGTGCCGGTTACCTGTTTTATCAACAGGAATTCAGGATTCTTCCCCAGTTCGCTTCCGAGAGTGAATTCATTCAGGATGTCGACAGTCAGATCTCGGAACTGACTGAAAGCATCTCCCGGCAGAAAGACGAACTGATTGCCGGGTTGCAGGGTCTGGACGACGAGGTTGAAGACCGGGATGGGAAGATCGAACGCCTCGAGAGCGAAATGCAGCAATCATTCGAGCAATTGACGCGACAGCTTGAAGATGTCAAGGCCTCGCTGTCCGCGATTTATGAGAATCAGGACGATGAGACAGACGAGTGGAGAGTTCAGGAAATTATCTTTCTGATGGTACTGGCCCGGCATCGGATTGAGATCGACGGGAATGTGAACTCCGCGTTGGTGGTCTGGCGGGCGGTCGAAGATCAGCTCCAGACCATTTCCAACCCGGGACTGTTCGACGCAAAACTGGCAATTGAGGAGGAGATTGCAGCGCTTGAGAATCTTGTACCGATAGATTTGGGTGACGTTTCGAGTCGCTTGTTGAGGTTGGCCGTTGATGTCGAGCAGCTGCCGCTGGATCTGTCAGCCGCTTCGATGCTGCAAGATGATGGCGACGACAATGCGATGCCCGACCAGCCTGTTGAGGTGGACAGTTCGATGGGCTCTGGACTAATCACGGAAGTCTGGACGGATATCCAGTCGTTGGTACGCGTGAAGAAGATCGATCCGTCTGAACAGTCACTGCTCAGGCCGGACATGATAATCAATGTGGTGGAAAACCTGAAGTCGGCGCTGTTCGCGGCGCAATCCGCGGCAATACGATCCGATCAGCAGTTGTTTGAGGCCAATCTTGAGTATGTCAGGGCTTCAGTCGGACAACAGTTCTCTTCGGACTCGTCTGTGGTTGCCGAATTTTCCAGCGAGGTCAGCGCATTGATCGCAACCGACATCGTGCTGGACATTCCAGACCTTTCCCGTTCCATTGAGCTTCTGGAACAGGCGCTTGAATCGGCGATCGTGGAGTAGTGCCATGATCTATATGATTCTATTGCTGATTCTGACTGCCATTGTCTCTGTTGTGACGCTCTCTACGCTGGGCGAGCCCGGCTACGTATTTCTGCAGTGGAGTGAATGGCAGATCGAGACTTCCTTGATTTTTGCTGTCGCGGCGATCTTTCTATTCATCGTTGTCTTGTATCTGGTGTTCGATGTTGTTTCTGCCATTTTGGGAATCCCCCGTCGTATCGGCCGTTCGTATCGAGAGTACAAGGATGCAAAAAGATTGATCAGGACCGGCCAGGGGCTGAAGTTTCTTCTGCTGGGTGACTGGGACCGGGCTGAAAAGTTATTGAGCAGTATGGCGAGGCATCTGCCCGAGCCTGAATTCAACTATCTTGCGGCCGCTTTCGCGGCAGAAAAGCGCGGTGATTCGAAAAAAAGACAGGAGTATCTCGAAAAGGCCAAGGGAAGCAATTCGGATCACAAGCATGTCGTGGAGCTTGTAAATTGCCAGTTTCAGATCGCTAGCGGTGAACATGAGGAGGCGATCGAGGCGCTGAAACGATTATGCTCGCATCTTCCAAACTATCCGGTCGCGTTTGCAATGCTGGCTGAAGCCTATCAGAAAACCGGCGACTGGACGGCTTTGGCTCAGCTTCGACCTCACTTGCAGAAATCGAAAGCCCTTACGCCCGATGAACTCAAGCTATTGGACTCGCGCGTGCTTAACAACCGCTTGCGCTCAGCGCAGACCGCCAGCGAGCTGTTCAAGGTCTGGAAAGGAATTTCGTCACGCGAGCAGAACATGGTGGAATTCAGTGGATTGTATGTTCGCCGGCTGCTCGAGTTCGATCGTCATCAGGAAGCGGAACAAGTCATCCGGCGATTGCTCGCTCGCAACTGGCATTCTGAGCTGGCATATTTATATGGTTTGATTGGCGGCAATCTGAGTGACAGCGAGTTGTATGAAACGGCCGGCAAATGGCTGGCGGAACATCCGGAAGATCCGGAGTTGCTGCTGACAGTCGGAAAACTCGCAATCCGCAACGAGCTCCCGGACAAGGCAGTGGAACATCTGCGGGCCTCCGCTGACAATGGGGGCAGAACTGAGGCCACGGAAGCACTCGGAAAACTGCTTCTGGCGCAACGTCGTATAGACGAAGCTGTGGACGCCTACCGCAAAGCGCTATCCGGTTCGGCCGACTAGCATCACGCCTGGTTCAGTTTTCCGATACCGATGGATAGAGCGTATCGGTGGAAAACTCGAACGAATCGTAATACAGATGACTTGCGTCAAGTCCGTGGTCTGGAAATGTCTCGCGGATGACATCGATCATCGGCGGCGGTCCGCTGGCGTAGACATCATAGTCAGTCAGGTCAGGGTAATGATGGAGCACGGATTCGTGTACCCAGCCTGTCTCGCCCGTCCAGTTGTCCTGTTCCATCGGCTCTGACAAGACCGGTGTGAACCGAAAGCTGGCTGGCGCCTGCTCAGCCCACGCTTGTACTGTCTCGTACAAATACAGGTCGCGATAGGCACGCACGCCCCAGAATAGGTGCATTGGACGCATGTTGCCATTGCCCAGCGCATCCTCGATCATCGCGTTCAGTGGCGCGAATCCTGTTCCACCCGCAATCAGGATGACCGGACGTTCGGAGTCCTTGCGCAGAAAAAAAGTGCCGAGCGGTCCTTCGAATCGAAGGATGTCGCGCGACTTCATGGATTGAAAGATATGTGTGGTGAATCGTCCATTCGGAACGTGGCGAACATGCAAAGTCAGTGATTCGCCATTCGGCGGATTGGCGATTGAGAATCCGCGGCGTCGCTGATCCCGCATCATCACGTCGATGTATTGGCCGGGAATGTAGTTGAAGAATGCCTCACCGGGCAACTGCAGTGTAAGCTCCATCACATCATGAGCCAGAAGGTTGAGCGCCTGCACCCGGCACGGCAGTTTCTGGATGCTGATGTTGGATAGTGTTGGGATCTCCTCGGCGCGAACCTCGAGATCTTCTATCGGCCGTGCACGGCACAATAAGATGGCACCGGCTTCCCGTTCGGCATCCGTCATGGCGGACTTGTCGTACGGATCATAAGCAACCTTGCCTGAGACCAGCGTTGATTTGCACGCTGCACACGTTCCATTTCTGCAACTGTAGGGAACTGCGACACCCTGGCGCAATATGGCGTCGAGAATTGTTTCGTCAGGACGGACGGTGTAGTCTCGTTGTGACGACAGATTTCTGACTTGAAATTCGGACATGGAAATTTCCGCTTTATGAGAAAATGCCCTTCAGATACAGGAAAATGAATATCGCAATATTTTAAATCATGCCTGAGCTCCCTGAAGTCGAAACAACTGTTCGCGGAATCTCACCCTTGCTGGTCGGACGCAGGATCACGAATCTTGTTGTGCGTGAATCCAGACTGCGCTGGCCGATACCCGAAACACTCGCGGACCACATCATCAACAGGCAGGTGACGAGCGTCAGTCGACGTGCGAAGTACATTCTGATCGGGGTTGAATCCGGACACATTCTCATTCATCTTGGCATGTCCGGAAGTCTGAGATTCGCGGCCAGCGGTGAACATTACAAGTTTCATGATCATGTCGACCTTGAAATTGACAACGAAAGAGCGCTCCGCTTTCACGATCCGCGTCGGTTCGGGTGCGTTTTGTGGATCGAGGGCAACCCGGCACAATTCAAGTTGTTGAGAAATCTCGGTCCGGAACCGCTGGCGGACGGATTCAACGCGGATTATCTTTATGCGGTGTCAAGGGCTCGCCGAACTGCTGTGAAGAATCTGATCATGGACAGTCGCGTTGTAGTCGGTGTCGGCAATATCTATGCTTCAGAAGCTCTGTTCCGCGCCGGCATCCGCCCTGGGACGCGTGCCAGTCGGATCTCCAGGCCGAAATACCATCGTTTGGTCAAGGCGATCGAAGATACGTTGAGCGATGCGATCACTGCAGGCGGAACCACCCTGAGAGATTTTGTCAATGGCTATGGAGCGCCTGGATACTTCAGACAGGAGCTTGCGGTTTACGAAAGGGCGGGCAAGGCCTGCAAGTCATGCCAGACCCCGATCAGCAGGAAGACGATCGGACAACGTTCAACCTATTACTGCCGGACCTGTCAGAAATGAGTCATGACCGCTTGTCGACAACCGGTATGTCAGCGATGATGCGTCGGTATTTTTCCAGCAGCTGGGTTTCAGTTTCGGTGTGATCCGGGTCGACGATGATGCATTCAACCGGGCAGATATCCACGCACTGCTGGGTTTCGAAATGCCCGACGCACTCGGTGCACAGCGCCGGCTCGATCTCATAGATTTCCGGACCCATGTAGATTGCATCGTTCGGGCATTCCGGTTCACATACATCACAGTTGATGCATTCGTCGGTAATGAGAAGAGCCATTGAATCGGATTGACTTCAGATCTGTAAAGTTGGTGCGACACTGACTTCGCCGCCGTCTCGCCGTACAATATTCTATCGGAAATTCCTGTTTCACGAAATTCGGAGATTACACCGGGTGACTGACAATTATCTCATTGATATGCACAACGTGACGGTGTATCGAGGCAGCTCGAAGATCCTCAGTGAGTTTTCGCTGCAGCTTCCGCGCGACCGGAGCATCGCGATATTGGGCCCGAACGGGGCAGGGAAGTCTACGTTGCTGAAAGTGCTGATGCGTGAACTGTATCCGGTGCGAAATGAAGATTCATGGGTCAGGATTCTCGGCCAAGACACTTGGAATGTCTGGGAACTGAGACGGAATCTCGGGTTTATCTCACAGGACCTGCAGAATCGCTATCTGGGTTATGTGAAGGGGATCGAAGTTGTCATGTCGGGATTTCACTCAAGTGTCGGCTTATATGACCACCAGCAGATTGAGTCCTCATGGACTGAACTTGCGACCCGCATCATGAAGAATTTGGGAATCAACCATCTTCGCGCGGACGAATACTCGCGTATGTCAACCGGCGAACAGCGAAGATTTCTGCTCGCCAGGGCATTGGTAAGCGATCCGGGCACACTGGTCCTCGATGAGCCCACGAGCGGACTGGACCTGAATGCTACCTTCCAGTATTTGCGAATTATCAGATGTCTGATTGCGGACGGAAAGCAACTTGTGCTGGTCACCCATCATATCCATGAAATCCCACCGGAAGTCTCGCTTGTCGTGTTGGTGAAACATGGCCGGATTGTCGGCTTTGGCGAAAAGCAGGAACTATTGACCGATGACAAGCTGAGTGATCTTTACGAAACTTCGATGAATGTTGTATCGCAGAACGGCTATTATCAAGTTTTGCCCGGTGCCTGAGTCGCGGCTGGCGCAAACTGGGACTCTGTGCTGAAAATCACTACCGCAGTTTGCGGGTATAATCCAAAGACTGTCGAAGTGATGACCGTTCACGCCCGAAGCATCGCTGGATTCACCATGGTGCAAGAGTCGTATTACCAATTCCGAAGTCTTTGAGAGCGTTCTCGATGAAAATAAACACTGAGTCTGTAATTGTAGGAGCGGGTCCCTGTGGCCTGTTTCAGATTTTTGAGCTTGGATTGCTTGGAATCAAATGTCATATCGTCGATTCCCTGTCGATGACCGGGGGGCAGTGCTCAACACTCTATGCCGACAAGCCGATCTATGACATACCGGGCTATCCTGTGGTAGGCGGACAGGAACTGGTTGATCTGCTGGTAAAGCAGGCATCGCCGTTTGAACCCGAGTATGTGCTCGGTGAACAGGTCACAGGTGTGCTCAAGCGTGATGACGGGAGGTTTGACGTGACCACATCGTCGGGTACCGAATTTGATGCTGGAACCATCGTCATCGCAGGCGGCCTCGGTGCATTTGACGCACGTCCGTTACGTACACCGGGCGCTGCGCAGCATGCCGGTCAGAATCTCAATTATCACGTCAGTGACAAGAACAAGTACCGCGGCAAGAGAGTGGCGATTCTAGGGGGCGGCGACTCGGCGCTCGACTGGGCGCTGGAGCTTCATGGCATTGCCTCAAGCGTGGTGGTGGTTCATCGTCGACAGGAATTTCGCGCACAGCCAGCCTCCGTTGTGCAAATGAAAAAAATCGCAGATAGCGACTCAGGCAGCATGAGCTATCACATAGCCCGTATCGAAAGGATACTTGAGGACAGCGGACAGCTTTCAGGGATTCGGATCGTCACCTTCAGCGATGATCCACAGACGATCGATATTGAGTTTGACGAGCTGCTGGTTTTCTACGGTCTTTCGCCCAATCTTGGTCCGATCGCACAGTGGGGCCTGCAGCTGGACCGCAAGACAATCACTGTGGACACCGAAAACAGCCAGACCAGTGAAGCGGGCATATTCGCGATCGGTGACATTGCTTCGTATCCCGGAAAGAAGAAGTTGATTCTGTGCGGATTCCACGAAGCGGCCATGGCTGCATTCGGGGTGCAGCACTATCTGTATCCCGAAATCAAACAGCGCGTGCAGTTCACGACAACCAGTCCCATCATGCATGAGCGGCTGAAGGTGGACGGCGAGCTTTGAAGCGTGTGTGTTGCTGGACGAGCCGACCCGAGCAAGACCGGTTGCATATGCAGTTCAATGCTTCTCACCCTTGACGAAAAAACCAACCGCGCACAAAGCAAGGTTTCGCAAGCGCTCTTTGTGCCGAACGTTCGACTGAATGCATCTTTTGACGACAGTTGCCTCATTTCAGAAATTCGGGCTGGTTACTGAGTTTGGGAGCATCCCGATTGCGTTTGTCACAAGACCACCCATACCAGTCAATCCACAGATGGAAACATTGTGTGCCAATCTCAATTGGCTCCTATTGTGAATCTGGCACGGCAAGCCGATGTGGTGGGGGCTTTGCATGTCATTTCCAATGAAACGCGACTTCTTGCACAATAAAATGCTTCCAATGTCGTTCAGCCTGAACTTACGGATTCTCAAACCATGAGCGGGTATGCTCAAGTCCTTCATGCCCTGGGCCCTGCGGAAAACATGCGGTGGGAACATTGGCCGATTTCAGCGCCAGCCTGTGACGAGGTTCGTCTGCGCCATACGGTCATCGGCTTCAATTTTGCTGATACCTATCATCGCGGCGCAATTCCACACCCCTGGCCTGTTCCACCGTGTCCGGTGGTCATCGGTTTCGAGGCTGTCGGAGTCGTGGAAGACATCGGTAGTGAAGTGACAGGATTCAAGATCGGCGACCGGGTGGCTTACGCGGTGCCCCCGCTTGGCAGTTATTCAGAGGTTCGAAATTATCCCATCCGGCATCTTGTCCGCGTTCCCGATGGACTTGAGGATAAACAGGTTGCTGCTTTGCTGCTCAAGGGCATGACAGCATACTACCTGTTGCATCAGACTTACAGCGTCCAGCCCGGTGACACGATTTTAGTCCACGCGGCCGCTGGGGCAATGGGTCAGATCCTGTGTCAATGGGGAAAGACGCTTGGAGCGACTGTCGTCGGAACGGTCAGTACCGAGAACAAAGCGCAAGCCGCGTACGAAGCTGGCTGTGATCATCCGGTTGTCCGTTCCGAGGAGAGCTTTGTCGACAAGGTGTGGCAGGTATCCGGGGGAGAAGGCGCGGCGGTCGTGTATGAGTCGATCGGCAAGGACACGCTGCAGCAGTCACTGGACAGTCTGCGTCCTATGGGAATGTGTGCGGCCTATGGTCATGTATCCGGACCTCCGGACCCGGTCGACATCATTCACGATCTGGGCCGTCGGGGGTCGTTGTTCATCACTCGTCCGGCAATCATGCACTATGTTGACCGGAGAAAGGATCTCGATGTCGCAGCCAAGACCCTGTTCGAAGCGATTGGCGACGGCGTAGTCAAGGCGAATGTCAACTACGAATATGCGCTCAAGGACGCGGCTGAGGCGCATCGGGCCGTCGAGAGCGGAACGACTGTCGGAGCGACCGTTCTGATTCCCTGAATTCCCCGACATTCGTCGGGTGTCGCCCCAGGTCCCTCATCCAGGGTACCGATAACAGTGCTGGCGCGCTGTAACGCCGCTGGAATGAAAAACTGATTCACGTATATGGTAAATTGACGTTATTGAATCAATTTTCCTGTACACAAGACCAGTCCAGTGAATAACCCGCTCAACAGCAATGAGCTGTACAGAAGGCGAAGTGAATCTGAAGCGAACTTATCCGAATACCTGAATCTTCGGATCCATCGCTCCCTGAGTTGGCTGGAGCGTGCCGAGAAACAGACCGACGATGATTCCGCGTTCATATTCTACTGGCTGGCGTTCAACTCGCTGTATGCTCGAGAGCGTCTCGATCATGATGAACTGATCGAAACCGAAAGAGATGTCCTGGGGCAATACTTCGACAAGATTGTAATGATCGACAAGGATCACGTGATTTATGATGAGTTCTGGCAACGATTCCCGGATCCGATTCGCAATCTGCTGGCGAACAAGTTCGTCTATCAGCCTTTCTGGAACCATTTCAACAATATTCCCGGCAATGATGACTGGGAGAACAGATTTGACAAGTCAAAGATGATGAGCCTGGCTGCGCTGAAGCACGAAGACACCGGAAAGATGCTCAAATTGATATTCGATCGTCTATACGTCTTGAGAAATCAGGTGTTTCACGGTGCTGCGACCTGGCACAGCAGCGTCAATCGCGAACAAATTCGGGACTCATTGAATATTCTTGCGTTTTTGGTCCCGATTCTGATTGATCTGATGATGAAGAATCCTGAGGAATCTTGGGGCCGGCCTTATTATCTGGTAGTCAAATAGGGTGCGCGCCCATGAATTTCCCATTCGGGTTTTCCGGCTCAGCCCGCGTCGGCTGAAGACATCAATTCTTTGGATGCCGACAGCCCTCAGTCGATGACTTCCGGCCGCACTTCGACCAAAGTCGGTCGATTCGACCTGAATCCCTCTTGCATGATCTGAGGCAGATCACGCAATCGCTCCAGCCGCAGTGCGCTGCAGCCAAACCCTTGCGCGACCGAGATGAAGTCGGGCATCTTGAGGTCAACACCGATCAGTGGAATTTCCGACTGTCTGAAATTGTCTCGAATTTCTCCATAACCCTCGTTGTTCCACAATAACACGACGATCGGCAACTGATGTTCGACTGCGGTGGCGAGTTCCTGAATCGAGAACATGAGCCCACCGTCGCCCGCGACGCATACGATGGGACTGTCAGGCCGTCCTATCTTTGCGCCGATCGCCGCAGGCAGCGCATATCCAAGAGTTCCGTAACCGGTCGTGGATGTCAGATAGGTACGAGGCAGTCTGGCTCGATAACAGTAGTTTCCGCTGTAGACCAGTTGCGTCGAGTCAGCGGTGACGATGCCATCATCCGGCAGTGCGCTTCGAATGGCATCCCAGACCTCAAGATGCAACGGTGTATTTTCATACCAATGAGGTCGTGTGCGCTGCAAAAGATCCTGAACAAGTTGCGCCTTCTCATCCCGGACTCGTTGCGAACCGTCGCCGGCCAAAGGGAGGAGTTGTTCGGCCAGCTGTCCCAATGCGTGTCGGGCATCGCCGACAATGCCCAGTTCAGGCATGGCGTTGCGGTAGAGTTGTCCGCGGTCGAGATCAATTCGGATCAGGCTCCCGTCAAATCTGATGTCGCCGCCGCGACTCCAGATGTCGGTTTCCGACAAGTGCGTTCCGACGGCAAGCACAACATCCGACTGCTGAAGAAAATCAAGAACCGGCGGGTGCAGGAGGTTGGCGCCCAGACTCAGCGGATGGTCTTCGGAAATCACCCCTTTGGCTGAAAATGTCGTGACAACCGGTGAATTCAGAAGTTTGACGAGTCGTTCGGCTTCAACCGATGCGTTGATCGCCCCACCTCCCAAAATGACCGCTGGATTGGCCGCCTCGCTTAAGAGTGCCGCGGCCTGTTCGAGAACCTGCCCCGGTGCGTTGGGTGCGATCAGTCTGGAAGCCGCAGATGGTTGCCAGCTGACCGGCTGCCCGATCAGGTCAATCGGTATCTCAATGTGCACCGGCCGCGGTCGAGATGTGTCGTACACCGAATAGGCCCGAGCGATCAGTTCGGGCAGGGAATCGACATCGAGCACCGTATGGCTGAATTCGGTGAAGTGTTCAGTGAGAGCCTGCTGTCCCGGAACCTCATGCAGATCGCCTTGGCCCATGCCAAGACTGGCTGTCCTGTTGACACTTGAGATCACCAGCATTGGTACCGAGTCGGAATAAGCCTGTGCGATGGCTGTTGCCGCGTTGGTCACGCCCGGGCCGGTGATCAGGCAGCAGACACCAACCCTGCCCGTGGCACGGGCGTAGCCGTCGGCCATGAATCCAGCGGACTGCTCGTGTCGAGGCGTGATATGTTGAATTCCAGCCTCGCTGATACCGCGATAAAGTTCAAGCGTATGCACGCCGGGAATTCCGAATACAACGTCCGTGCCATACTTTCGCACCAGCCGCATCAGTGCTGTGCCGCATGTCAGAGATTGATCAGCCATGACAGAAATGGTCCTGTGATGCGGGTCTTGCGACCGAGATTGCAGTGTCTGTTGTGACGATTGATCTGCGCATGGGTCGCGCGTCACTTGCGTTGGGAGGCTACAGCTGTCCCGTGTCTGCGCAAGGCAGCGGGGGTGACGACGGTAGCGATGGACAGCAGGGCGATCACGCCCGCACCCCAGAATATAGAATAAGGATCACCGAGATCGAGCAGGAATCCGAACAGGGGCGGCCCGATAATTCCGCCGGCGTTGAAGCCTGTTGTCACCGTCCCGAACACCTTGCCCATATCCTTTGCAGGGGCCAGTTGCGAGATGATCACGTCCCGGGACGGCGCAATGAAACCGTAGAACAGCCCCGCGATCACCATCGGTATGGTCAGCGCCCACAAAGGCATCGGCACAAATGTTATGAAGAACATGCAGGCGGCGACGCCAATGAAACAATGGGTGACAACAAGGTCGTGCCGAACCCAGCGATGTGCGAAAAATCCGGCCGATAGGATGCCGATCGCATCGGCCAGCAGAAACAGCCAGATCACAACTCCGGCGTGTGCCAGCGGGGATGCATAGATTTCTGTGAATGCGGACACTGAGAAGTCATACAGCCCCGTACTGCTCATTGCATAACCCAGGAAAAACAGCCATCCAAGCAGGATCGAAGGGCTGAGCAGGAGACGAATGCTGCTTTTGCGATTGTCAGTGACGGGCTGTGAATCGGTGATCGAGGGGATATCAACACTGCGAAACCCGATAAACAGGCACAGCACAAGCACCAATCCAAGGACGCCGCACAGCATCAGGGCGTGGTTCCACTCAACCCCCAGGGTGATCAGTACGATCACAACCGGTGCTGAGGCGCTGCCCATCTGACCGCAGAAGGTATGGATCGAGAAGGCCTTTCCCAAGCTTGACTTGTTGACCGAGCGAGTCAGGATTGAGTAATCGCATGGGTGATAGACAGCATTGGCAATCCCCGCAATCCCCATCAGGATCAGATATGCAAAATAGGTATGGAATACTCCGAACAGGACCAGGACGAACGACTCCACAGCAACGCCGGCGATCAAGATCAGCCGGGCTCCATAGCGATCGACAATGAATCCGATCGGAGTCTGGCAAATCAAGGTTGCGCCACTGAACACCGCGTAGCCGATTCCCAGTTCCGTGTAACCGATTCCATACACATCGTAAAGAATCGGAAACATCAGCGGCAGCACGAGAAAATAGAAATGCGAGAAGAAATGCGCGGCTCCGACAACGCCGACGATCTTTCGTTCGCGCGCGTCCATGTTGCGTTTTGCGTTCATGCGAACCCCGCTTCCTGTCTACTTGACGTGGAGCTCGACAATATCGAGATCGTGAAGAATGTGGTCGGGTCCGACCTGCTGCCCGTCGAACACATGCGCCCCCCAGACTTTCGCAAATCGAAACGACTGAGCGAATTCCTTGTGAACCTGCCGCGCGACATCGGCCACCGTACCGCCAGAGATCAGTGTGAACGGTCGCTCGGTATCTGCAGGTTTGCCCGGAACCTTGGTATAAACCCTGACAATCTTCATTTTCTCAAACAGCATGCGCGACAGCGCGTCGAGATTTCTCCCGGTCAGTGCGGATATCGCAATCGATGGAAAGCCGTGACTCACAAGTTCGTTGAGTGCGTCGAGTTCTTCCGAACTGTCCGCCAGATCGATTTTGTTGGCAACCAGTATGGTTGGGAGCTCGATACGGAATGGATCGTCAAAGTCATCGTCCTGTTGCGGAACATCATCCTGCGCGTCCTCGAACCTGTCATTGAGGCAGATTTTTTTGCTGTTCAGCTGTGTGATGACATGCTGAATGTGATCGATACACTCCGGGTTGGTGATATCGATGATCAACAAAGCCGCGTCCGCTGGCTGGAGTGAATTGACAATCCATGGTTCGAAGAAGTCTTCGGAAATCGGCGGCAGGTCGATCAGTTGAATATAGATGTCCTCATACGGCATCATGCCCGGCAGCGGCAACTGTGTGGTAAATGGGTACGGTCCCACTTCCGATCTTGCGCCCGTCATAACATGGTGCAGCTGGGATTTTCCCGAATTCGGCGGCCCCAAAAGAGCAATTTGCGCTGCACCTTCCGGTCTTACCGAATACGATGGCCCGGTTCGGGCACCGCTTTTCCTAGGCGCGGCCAGCTCGTCGGTGAGCTGCTTGATCCGGGTCTTGATGTCACGCTGCAGGTGTTCGGTGCCCTTGTGCTTCGGGATGGTCCGAAGCATCTCCTTGAGACACTGCAGCCGGTCAGTCGGCTCGCGCGCATCGCGGAATGCCTGTTCGGCCTTCTTATACTCGGCTGTTACGTTCGTCGGCATGGAATGATTTCAAGGTGCCTGTCTGTATACTTCTATAATACTCTGCCATCATGGTTTTCCGACCAATTGCCGCAGATTGCATTATCTCAAATGGCTGACAAGGTATTTCTGATTACCGGTGCTTCCAGTGGAATCGGCGCAGCGACAGCCCGAGCGGCGTCACGGCGCGGATTTCGAGTTGTCCTCGCTGCGCGCAGACGGCAAAAGCTCGATCAGCTGGCTGAGGAACTCGGTGGATCGGAACGTGCCCTTGCGGTGCAGTGTGACGTTACCCAATGGAATGAACAGCAGGAAATGATCGGTTGCACACTCGACCGGTTCGGACAGATTGATGTCATTTTGGCGAACGCAGGCATCTACCGGTCCGGCGGCGGGTTTGTGGAAGGCAACCCGGATCATTGGAAGGAAATGATCCTGACGAACGTCTACGGTGCCGGATTGACGCTGAGAGCCGGACTGGTGGCGCTGAAACGGACCAAAGGTCACATCCTGTTGCTCGGCTCCGCCGCCGGCCGCCGGCCCATTGCAGGATCAATGTACGGCGCGACCAAGTGGGCGGTGACCGCAATGGGTCAGAATCTGAGAGAGGAGCTTCGCGGGACTGGCATCCGGGTCACGCTTGTGGAACCCGGTGTGACCAATACGGAACTTTTTTCCCAGGCCAGGCCGAATGCCATGGAAGTCGAGGATGTCGCCAACGCAATTCTGTTCGCAGTCGAGCAGCATCCCCGGGTGGACATGCATGAGATACTGATGTATCCCACACCCGAACAGGAATCGTAGCGGGCCTGAAATACCGGGGTTTACAGGGAGAGACAATATGGCGGAATGTCCCGTTTGCGCGCTGGCAATTGAGTTCGAGCAGGATACGATCACGGGCGAGCTCATCGAGTGTGATGACTGCGGTGCCGAGCTGGAAGTGGTCAGCATTGATCCGGATGCAGTGGCCGAGGCGCCGGAGACGGATGAGGATTGGGGTCAGTGAGCGTCATCCAATCGATTTTGGCTGAAGAAAAGTTCACGTGAAAGTCGGTTTTCTGCACTCGCTGATCCGGGTTGAGGAAAAACTGTTGCTCGCGGAGCTTCGCCGACAGTCCGCTGATGTGGAGATGCTCGATGACCGCAATCTGATTTTTGACCTGGAACGCTACCCGCGACCTGATGTCGTGCTGGAGCGGTGTATCAATCACTCGCGCGCGGTCTACAGCCTTAAGTTGCTTGAGAATGCCGGTATTCACTGCATCAACAGTTCGTCGGTTGCAGCCATCTGCGGCGACAAGATCGACACCTCAATACAGCTGGACCGGGCCGGTGTGCCGCAGCCCCGGATGTGTGTGGCCTATTCGACGCAATCCGCGCTCGATGCCATCGAGCAGATCGGTTACCCGGCAATACTCAAGCCGGTCGTCGGCTCGTGGGGCCGACTGCTCTCGAAAGTCAATGATCGCGAGGCGGCTGAAGCCATCGTCGAACACAAGGAGCGACTTGGCAGCTATCAGCATTCAATCTTCTATATTCAGGAATATATCGATAAGAATGGACGCGACATCCGCTCCTTCGTTGTGGGTGATGATTGCATTGCCGCCATCTACAGGGAGTCCGGACACTGGATTACAAACACGGCTCGCGGTGCGGTTGCATCAAACTGCCCGGTGACCGATGAGATCGCAAGCGTGTCCGCGGCGGCCGCGCGTGCGGTCGGTGGTGGTATCCTCGCAGTCGACCTGCTGGAGTCGGAACGCGGACTGCTCGTCAACGAAGTCAATTACACAATGGAGTTTCGCAATAGTATCGAGCCGACCGGTGTGAATATTCCCGAGAAGATTGTCGAATATGTCATCTCCAGGAGCGGATAGTCCAAGACCATGATTCGCGCATCTGTCGTAGGCGGATCTCTGGCTACACAGGCGGCGAGCTGATCCGCCTGCTGTCGGGACATGAGCACGTCGAGATCAGCCAGGTGGCATCCGCCAGTCGGGCCGGCCGGCCCGTGTATTCGGTCAATCCCAACCTGCGAAAATCCTCAGCCGTCAAGTTTTGCTCACCCGCAGAACTCACGCAGTGTGATGTACTGTTTTCATGCCTGCCACATGGTCAGACGATGAATCGAATTGACGACCTCAGGCGCCTTGCACCGAAAGTCATTGATCTTGGGGGCGATTTCCGGTTTGCGGACGCGGTCGATTTCGAACGCTGGTACGGCAATCCACATGCCCGACCGGATATGCTCGGACTTTTCTGTTACGGCATCGCGGAGCTTCACCGGGAACGGATCGCCAACTCGGATCTCGTCGCCTGTGCCGGCTGCAATGCGACGGCGCTGATTCTCGGTGTATTGCCGGTTGTGCGATCTTTTGATGTCCGGTCCATCGTCGCAGAAGCGAAAGTCGGGTCCAGCGAGGGCGGGAGTCAGTCGGGCGACGGCAGTCATCACCCGCTGCGACGCGGCGCAGTCCGATCCTACCGACCGGTGGGACATCGGCATACCGGTGAGATGATCCAGGAACTTGGGCTGGACCGGATCAGCTTTTCCGCCACCTCGATCGAGATGGTCAGAGGAGTTGCGGTTACCGCACATCTTTTTCTCGAAGGTCCCATCCCATCGGACAAAGAGCTCTGGAAAGCCTACCGCGGTCAATATGCGCATGAGCCGTTCGTGAGGATCGTCAGGGACCGCAGCGGGCTGCATCGTCTGCCGGAGCCGAAGCACCTTGCCGGCACCAATTATTGCGATGTGGGATTCGAATCGGATCCGCAAGGCGGCCGGGTCGTCGTCATCAGCGCACTGGACAACCTGATGAAAGGTGCCGCAGGACAGGCGGTACAGAATATGAACATCATGTTTGGATTGCCCGAATCATCCGGACTTGAGTTCACAGGCCTGTTTCCGGTCTAGCTGTCGGTACGGTCGCAGTGTGTCGCCTGCTTTATCTGCATGCCGGACATCCGGTCAGCATGAAGAGCCATCTGGAACGTTTTGCCCTGACGGCCAGGAACAGTCCGGAATACCAGGGACATGGATGGGGATGCGCGTGGCTGAATAAGGACCGGTGGGACTTCCATCACAGTCTCAAACCAATCTGGGAGGACGACTTTGAACAATTCATCGATTGCCGGTATTTTGTGGCCCACGCGCGAAGTGCCTACCGGAACGAGGGCATTGAGATCGCGAACAATATGCCGTTTACTGATGGTCATCGGGTGTTCATTTTCAACGGCGAGTTGCGCGGTGTGCGAATCAGGGAGGACGGTCGGATTGGCGCCGAGAAGGTTTTCAATTTTGTACGGCGTCACGACAGTGGTGACACTCTGTACGCAATCCGCGAGGCCGTCCGTCTGCTCAACAGCAAGACGAGATATGTCAGGGCCATGAATTTCATCATCGCGGATCGGGAAAATGGCTGGCTGAACAGTGAATACAATGAGTATTCCGAATATTTCCAGATGCACGAGCTGCTGCAGGAAGACCTGCACATCATCAGTTCGGCGCCCTATGCGGGTGAGTCCGGCTGGACGGCAATTGACAATCACATCGTGCGGCGGATCCTGTAAGCATGGCTGCACCCGCATCCGCTCTCAATCCCACCATCATCAAGGTTGGCGGCGGCTCGGCCATCAACCTTGAGGGGTTGGTCCGCGATCTGGCCGGGCAGACGGAACCGTTGATCATCGTGCTCGGTGCCAACGCATTGCGGGATGAGCTGGCCGGGAAACTCGGGACTCCGACCCAAGTGCTCCACTCGGTGTCCGGATACGATAGTGTTTATTCTGATCGAAACGCGATCGATGTGATCATGATGTCCTATTCAGGGCTTGCACGAAACCGGTTTGTTGAGACCTGTCAACGATACGGTGTCAATGCGTTTGGGATCAGCGGACTCGACGGACGCGTCATCGAAGGCGATCGCAACCGCGCAATCCGGGTGCGCGAAAACGGCAAGACTCTGATCAAGCGCGACCTGTCAGGCAAACCGCGGCAGGTCGACAGTGAGTTGTTGAGGCTGCTGATTGGCCGCGGTCTGGTGCCGGTGCTGAGCATTCCGATCTCAGACGCGGACGGCACGGCGCTGAATGCGGACAATGACAATATCATCACGGTATTGCATCGAGATCTGCGATCAAAAAGGATTTTTCAGTTCATTGAGGCGCCGGGGTTGCTTGCCGACCCGACGGACCCGTCCACACTGATCCATAATGTCGATGCATCACGGATTCAGGAATACGAGGCGGCGGCGACAGGTAGAATGAGAAGAAAACTGCTTGCCATCCGGCAACTGTTCGAGCAGGGGCCGACGCAAGTCGTCATTGCGGATGGACGCTCTGAAACCCCTTATCTGGACGCCATTGAAGGAAAGGGTACGATGATTCAGTGAACGGGAGCAATATACAGATGACTATCGCTGAGCTTGAAACCTCGCTTGGAACCGGATCATACGCAAGCCGGGAGATTGCCTTGGTCAGGGGGTCCGGCGCGATGGTGTGGGATGACACCGGTAAACAGTACATCGACTGTACGTGCGGCGTCGGCGTCGCGAATATCGGTCACTGCCACCCCGAACTGGTTGCTGCGATCCAAGAGCAGGTCGGAACCATTGTCACTGTAGCCAGTGCATTTGCCAATGACGTCAGGGTGCGTTGCATGGAAAAACTCATCTCGATCGCGCCGGCTGGCCTGGATCGTGTCTTTTTGTGCAATTCAGGCACAGAGAGCGTGGAAGCGGCGATCAAGTTTGCCCGTCAGTCAACCGGCCGGACCAAAGTGGTCAGCGCGCTGCGAGGCTTTCATGGCCGAAGTCTTGGTGCATTGAGTGCGACACACAGGAAGGAGTATCAGGAGCCGTTCGCACCGCTGGTGCCCGGATTTGTCGCAGTGCCATTCAATCGTCGCCAAGCGATGGAACAGGCGGTGGATTCCGATACCGCAGCGGTTATTCTGGAACTGGTTCAGGGTGAGGGTGGCGTACGACCGGCAGCTGCGGAGTATGTCAGTGCAGTCCAGCGGATCTGTCACGATTCGGGTGCCTTATTGGTGATTGATGAGATCCAGACGGGTTTTTGCCGAACCGGAAAGATGTTCGCATGCGAGCATTTCGAACTTGAACCGGACATACTGTGCCTCGCCAAGGCGATTGCAGGGGGTCTGCCGATGGGGGCGGTACTGGTCAATCAGAAGATCCGGACCGTAGCCGGCACCCATGGCAGCACGTTCGGCGGCAATCCGCTCGCAAGCGCTGCCTGCCTGGCCGCCATTGAAGTCATGGAAAGGGAATCGCTCGCACCGCGCGCCGAGCAGCTCGGCGACGATTTTGTGAGCCGGCTCAGGGAGCAGGAGCTGTCGCAGATCCGCCAGATCCGCCACCAAGGCCTGATGATCGGTATCGAATTGCGACAGAAGGTCACCCCGATACTGATGGAATTGCAAAAAAATGGGATTCTTGCATTGCCTGCAGGCTCGACCGTACTGCGACTGCTTCCGCCGCTTGTGATCACACAGGCGCAGTTGGGCCACTTGCTCGATGCAGTGGTTTCGGTCCTTGGCGCACAGGACTGAGGACCCGCAAAAATCAAACCAGCAAAATTCGGTGATGGGATATGGAGGATTTGAGGAAAAAGTTGACGTCAGCCGCCGAAAAGGCAGCGGATGTCGTTTACCGCCACATACCCCGACTGGGCGCTTCGGAAGTTGAATGGGGTACCTGCAAGCTTGTCGCCCACCGCGGCTGTCATGACGGCGGGCAGACCACCCACGAAAACACACTGGCGGCCTTTGAGACGGCCTGTCAGGCCGGTGTCTGGGGAGTCGAGCTTGATGTCCGGTGGACACGGGACCAGATTCCGGTCGTGATTCATGATTCTGATACAGCGCGGCTTCCCGGTTCGGCCTCGCTCGAGATCAGCAGTACAGAATTCGATCAGTTGCGAGACAACTGTCCGCTGGTTCCAAGACTTGATGAGGTCGTCGCCGAATTCGGCGGCAGGATCCACCTGATGATCGAACTGAAAAATGAGGCCGCTGGCACTGAGGTCCAAAAGTCACTGGTTGACTGCCTGGACCGATTGGAACCGATCGGGGATTTCCATATCATGTCATTGGACGCGGCCCGACTCAAGGCGATGGATGGTGTTCCGGTCGAGGCGAAACTGCTGGTCGCGATCACCAATACCAAACAGATGCTGCGCGAGACCCTGAGTGGGGGAATCGGCGGTCTGACCGGACATTTCCTGTTGCTGAATGGCGCAATGCGCAAGCAGCTCAATGCAAGCGGCATCCCGTGGGGGACTGGATTTGTAAACTCCACAAATCTGCTTGCGCGCGAGATCCGGTCCGGAGCCAGCTGGGTGTTTTCGGATGCCGCACAGCAAATTACCGCGCGGCTGGACCGTCCGGCATGAGTATCATACTGTACACGTCATCGGGAAATCCGATCGGCTCCGGACGAAATATTTTCTGACAAGGGAAGGGATATGAAAATAGGATTTGTAGGTCTCGGCAATGTCGGCGGAAAGCTTGCGGGCAGTCTGCTGAGAAATGGCTTCGACCTGACTATTCGGGAATTGGACCAGGATGCTGCACAGCCGTTCCTCAACGATGGTGCTGCGTGGTCGGAGACGCCGGCCGAGTTGGCGGCTTCGGTCGACGTGGTGATCACCTGTCTTCCGAGTCCAGTTGTCTGTCGCAGTGTGATGGAGGGCCCGGCCGGGGTGCTGGCCGGATTGAGGCCGGGAAGCATATGGGCTGAGATGAGCACGACCGATCACACAGAGGTTGTCCGATTGGGACAGATGGTACGGGAAGTCGATGCTGATCCGATTGACTGTCCGGTCTCCGGCGGCTGCCACCGTGCGGCGTCCGGAAACATCTCGATTTTTGCCGGTTGTGATCGACCCGTATTCGATCGCGTCCTGGTGGTTCTCAAGACCATGGGGCGTCAGATATTGCACACCGGTCCGCTGGGCACGGCATCGGTACTGAAGGTCATGACGAACTATCTTGCGACCGCGAACCTGGTGACTCTGTGTGAGGCGCTGGTGACAGCTGACCAGGCCGGGCTGGATTTGGCCACGACGTACGAGGCCATACGCATCTCTTCAGGCAACTCGTTTGTTCATGAGACTGAAAGCCAGGTCATCCTAAACGGCAGTCGCAACATCAACTTCACCATGGACCTGGTCGTCAAGGACATCACACTGTTTCACGAGGTGGCCGAAAGGGCGGGGGTCAAGCTGGAGATCAGCCCCAAACTCATCGAGATCTTTAAGGATGGAATGGAGCGGTACGGACCTCGGGAATGGTCTCCGAACATCATCAGGCGGCTGGAGGAGCAATGCTCAACGACCGTTCATGCGCCTGGATTTCCAGCGGAAATGTCAGACGATGAGAAGGATGCGCCCGGCTTTGAGGTCACTGCATCGCGCAGCGACACTGCATAAGCGGTTGACAGACTCAGTGGAAACGAGGTATCAGGCAATGAATCTGCAAAGACCCATCAGGAAATTGCTGGTCGCGAATCGAAGCGAAATTGCAATTCGCGTTTTTCGTGCGGCTTCTGAACTCGGCATTACGACGGTTGGCGTTTTTGCCGAGCAGGATCAGTATTCACTGCATCGATTCAAGGCTGACGAAAGTTATCTTATCGGTGTCGGGATGGGACCGATTCAGGCTTACGGGTCGATCAGTGACATTCTGGACGTCGCGATAGAACGCAGGGTCGATGCGATCCATCCGGGTTATGGATTCCTGTCCGAAAAACCCGATTTTGCACAGCAATGCGAGGACAGCGGCATTCGATTCATCGGTCCGACGCCACAGATCATGCGACGTCTGGGCAACAAGGTTACCGCACGCGAGGAAGCGAGAAAGGCGAATGTGCAGATTCTGCCGGCTACCGACCCGTTACCTGAAAATCCAGACAAAATCAGACAGATTGCAGCCGCTGTCGGTTATCCACTGATGTTGAAGGCGTCCTGGGGTGGCGGCGGCCGCGGCATGCGCATGGTTGAATCTGAAGCGCAGCTGCTGGATGCTGTACGGATGGGTCGAAGCGAGGCCCAGGCTGCGTTCGGCAACCCCGAAGTCTATCTTGAGAAACTGATTCGAAACGCCCGTCATGTTGAGGTTCAGTTGCTGGGTGATACACATGGCAATATTGTCCATCTGTTCGAGCGGGATTGCTCGATCCAGCGACGCAATCAGAAGATCATTGAGCGCGCACCGGCACTGTTTCTTTCTGACGATCAGCGTGAAACCCTGTGTCAGTCCGCACTTCGCCTCGCTGAGGCGGTTGGCTACATCAGTGCCGGTACAGCTGAATTCCTGTACGATGACGATACCGGGGAGTGTTATTTCATCGAGGTCAATCCGCGGATACAGGTTGAGCATACCGTCACCGAGGAGATTACGGGAATTGACATCGTCAAGGCGCAGATCCATATTGCGCAGGGTGCCAGAATCGGCGATGTTGACAGTTCCGGCGTGCCCGAACAGCAACAGATTGCGATGAACGGGTATGCGATGCAATGTCGGGTCACGACAGAAAATCCGCAGGAGAACTTCATTCCGGACTACGGCCGGATCATGGCTTATCGAGGAGCCGCCGGCTTCGGTATCCGTCTCGATGGCGGTACGGCCTATTCCGGTGCTGTGATCACCCGATACTACGACAGTTTGCTGGAGAAGGTAACCGCTTGGGCTCCAACGCCCGAAGAGTCAGTGCGCCGGATGACCCGCGCGCTCCGGGAATTCAGGATACGCGGCATCGCGACGAATCTGGAGTTTCTGGAAAATCTGATCAGGCACCCGAAATTTGTCGAGGGTACCTATACAACACGGTTTATCGACACGACACCGGAACTGTTGCACATACCCAAGCGTCGTGACCGCGCGACCCGGTTGCTGACTTACATTGCGGACGTGACTGTCAACGGCAATCCGGAGGTCACCGACCGGCCGCGTCCTTTCATGTTTGCCGAGGCGGTACTGCCACAACAGGGCGGTCGCGCAGTCGAGGGAACCCGCCCCTTGCTTGATGAGCTCGGGCCCGAGCGGTTCTCCAAGTGGATACTGGAGCAACAAAGGACGCTGGTGACCGATACGACATTTCGCGATGCGCATCAGTCATTGCTGGCCACCCGATTTCGAAGTTATGACCTGGTGAATGTTGCTGAGTCATATTCGCGTAATCTGCATCAGCTTTTCAGTATCGAGTGCTGGGGTGGCGCCACGTTCGATGTCGCGATGAGATTTCTCAAGGAATGTCCCTGGCAGCGGCTGCATGACCTGCGCGAAGCGGTTCCGAATATCCTGTTCCAGATGCTGTTACGCGGTGCCAATGGGGTCGGCTACAAGAATTATCCGGACAATGTGGTGAGGGAGTTTGTCATGCACAGCGCAAAGTCCGGCGTCGACCTGTTTCGTGTTTTTGACTGTCTGAACTGGGTGGAGAACATGCGGGTGTCGATGGATGCGGTTCTGGAGTCGGGCAAACTGCTTGAGGGAGCGATCTGCTACAGTGGCGATATTCTCAGCCCGACGCGGACGAAGTATTCTCTCGACTATTACGTTGATCTTGCGGGACAGCTGACTGAGGCGGGAATCCATATGCTGTGCATCAAGGACATGGGAGGCTTGCTGACACCGGCCAGTACCGATGTCCTGGTGCGAAAGCTGAAACAGGAGACTGGACTGCCGATCCACTTTCATACGCACGACACCAGTGGTATCGCGGCGGCCAGTGTACTGGCGGCGGTAAACGCCGGTGCGGACATTGTTGACCTGGCAATGGACTCGCTCTCGGGCATGACGTCACAGCCGAATCTGGGTTCTGTCGTGCGTGCCCTTGCCGACGGCGACAGTGATACCGGAATCGATGCTGCGACAATCCGGTCTTTTTCGGCCTATTGGGAGGGTGTTCGCAGCAACTATGCGGCATTTGAGAGCGATGTCCGCTATGGTGCGTCAGAAGTCTATCTGCACGAGATGCCGGGCGGTCAATTTACCAATCTGAAAGAGCAGGCCCGCGCGCTGGGATTGGAGCGTCGCTGGCACGAGGTGGCCGAAGCCTATGCACAGGTCAATGACATGTTCGGTGACGTGATCAAGGTCACACCGACCTCAAAAATGGTTGGTGACATGGCGTTGTTCATGGTCAGTTCAGATCTGAGTCGGGCGGATATTGAGAATCCGGATCGGGAGGTCGCATTTCCCGAATCGGTGCAGTCATTCTTCGCCGGGGAACTGGGTCAGCCGCCTGGCGGATTTCCCGAGCAGCTGCGCAAGAAGGTGCTTGCCGGCCGCACACCGATGAATGACCGGCCTGGCGCGAGTCTGCCGCCGGCCGATCTTGAGCTTGCGCGCAGTCAGGCGGAAGACCGCGTTGCAAGGAAGATTTCCGACGAGGAGTTTCAATCCTACATGATGTATCCGGCGGTATTTGCCGATTACATGGCGCACCGGCGTCAGTTCGGTCCGGTTCATGTCCTGCCGACTCCCGTGTTCTTTTACGGAATGATACCGGAACAGCAAATCTCCGTTGAGCTGGACCCCGGCAAGACACTTGTCATCCACTGTCTCGCCATCGGGGAAACCGACGCCGAAGGACAGGTCCAGATCTTCTTTGAGCTGAACGGGCAGCCGCGCACGATCAAGGTGGCCAACCGTAAGTTCTCGCACATGCTGGAAAAACGCAGGAAAGGCGACAGCGGTAATCCTGATCATGTTGTCTCGCCCATGCCAGGCATGATCTCGTCGATCAGTGTCACCCGCGGACAATCGGTCCGGTCGGGTGACATCCTGCTCACCATTGAGGCGATGAAGATGGAAACCGCGATCAGGGCGGAGAGAGATGCGAAAGTCGGCGACTTGCTGGTCGCTGCAGGTGACAACGTCGACGCCAAGGACTTGCTGATCGAACTGGAATGAACGCAGCCGTTCGCGTTCATCCGAAAACAGCCCGTCACCGCGTCTGAATTGAGACGCATTCGATTGTCCAATGCTGAGGCCGAAGATATCGCGACCAAGCAAAACCATCGTGACAAGGTTCACCAATTGCATATAATTTGATGTATTCAGATACTTATTCCCGTAGCGGGAAAGTCAGATTTTCAAATGAATTGCAACCGCGTTGCCGAGTCGAAGAATTTAGAATTCCGGTGGTGCAGGTTGAATCTTTGTTCAGGGATTTGAAAGCATTATCGCAATGAATCGTCCTACCGCCCCCATTTCCCCTCATCGATGCGGTTCTGCATTGTCCGACTGACCCCAAAGCCCCCCAACCGCGTCACTGCCACCCGATCATCATGTCAGAAAAGCACAATCACACAAATCCCACAGGGTTATTTTCCGGCAGCGTGGAATATCTGGAAAGTCTCTACGAGGACTACCAGGCTGATACTCCGGAACTGGCTGACGACTGGAAAGGAGATTTCCAGACGCTGGAGGCGACGGTGGATCAGCAGATCGGCCCGCCCGCAGCGGGCAAGCCTTCAATGGATGGCTATGTCAGCAAGGACGATATCCGCAAGCAAGCCGCAGTCCAGCGTCTGATTCGACGCTATCAGGTCTATGGACACCTCAACGCACGCCTTGACCCGCTAGGGCTCAGTGACAGCTTTTTTACCGCCGACCTGAGCCTGGAAGTGGTCGGCCTGACCGAAAGCGACCTGAACGAGAAATTCAAATTTGACGCAGTCGAAGATTCCGCGTCGATGCCGCTATCCAAGATCCTGAAATTCTACGAGCAAACCTACTGCGGATCGATCGGTTATGAGTACATGCACATCACCGACCCAACACGGCTTGAGTGGATACAGTCCAGAGTCGAAAAATCAGACATGCGCAAAGCCATCACTGATTCTGATCGTGAGAACATCCTGAATCTGCTCACCATGGCCGAGTGCATGGAGACCTACCTTCATATGAAGTATGTCGGTCAGAAAAGATTTTCGCTTGAAGGCGGTGAGTCTCTGATCCCAATGCTGAATGAATTGGTCAATCTCTCCGGTGAGTCGGGCAGCAAGGAAGTCGTCATTGGAATGGCGCATCGCGGACGACTGAACGTTCTGGTCAACATATTGGGGAAATCTCCAGCCGAGGTATTCGGTGAGTTTGAGGGAAACCTTCCAGTCTCGGACGAATACATGACAGCACATGGAGACGTCAAATACCATCAGGGATTTTCCGCCGACATCAATACGCCTGGCGGCATTGTCCACGTTGCACTGGCATTCAACCCATCGCATCTGGAAATCATCAACCCGGTTGTTGAGGGGTCGGTCAGGGCGAGACAGCATCGCAGACGCGACAAGGACAGGATCGAGGTCACCCCGGTACTGATTCACGGCGACGCGGCACTCGCCGGTCAGGGTGTGGTGATGGAAACCCTGAACATGTCGCATACCCGTGGATTCAATATCGGCGGAACAATCCATATTGTCATCAACAATCAGATTGGATTTACCACAAGCAATCAGCTTGATGCGAGGTCGACGGTCTATTGCACCGAAATCGCAAAAATGGTGCAGGCGCCGATCTTTCATGTCAACGGTGATGACCCTGAAGCTGTGATCGCGGCGGTTCGTCACGCTCACGCCTATCGGATGAAGTTTCACACCGATGTTGTCATTGACATGGTGTGCTACCGCCGATATGGCCACAACGAAGCGGATGAACCGATGATGACACAACCGGTCATGTATGATGCGATCAAGAAAATTGAACCGGTTCGCCGCAAGTACGCAGCTGAGTTGGACGCACGGGGCGTCGTGTCCTCGGTACAGTCGCAGAAAATGATTCAGGACTATCGGGACAATCTTGACCGCGGTGAGGTTGTTGTCGGACAGATTATTGATCCGGCCAAGACAGAAAAAATGGTCGACTGGTCCAGATTTATCAGCTCGAAATGGTCGGATCCGGTCGACACGACCGTGACCTTGAAGAAAATCGCGGAGCTGACCAAGAGTGCGCTTGAGTTGCCGGAAAATTTCGTCTTGCACAACCGTGTACGGAAAATCATGGATGATCGCATGAAAATGGCCGCCGGCAAGTTGCCGATAGACTGGGGTTTTGCCGAAACGACGGCGTATGCGACGCTGATTGACGACGGAGTGCCAATCCGTCTGACCGGTGAGGACGTCGGTCGCGGTACGTTCTCGCACCGCCATGCGCTGCTGCACGATCAGAACAGCCGTGATGTCCATTGCCCCCTGAAGTCAGTCAGGAAGCAGGAGGATTGCCAGCTGTTCAATTCGCTTTTGTCGGAAGAGGCTGTGTTGGCTTTCGAATACGGATATGCGACGACGGATCCCGAAACCTTGGTCTTGTGGGAGGCGCAGTTCGGAGATTTTGTGAACGGCGCGCAGATTGTCATCGATCAGTTCATCAGCAGCGGTTTCGCGAAGTGGGCGAGATTCTGCGGGCTGGTGTTGCTGTTGCCGCATGGTTACGAGGGTCAGGGACCGGAGCATTCGTCCGCGCGGCTGGAACGGTTCTTGCAGATGTGCGCGGGCGACAACATGCAGATCTGCGTACCGACGACGCCGGCGCAGATGTTTCATCTGTTGCGACGTCAGGCGATCAGACCCTATCGGAGGCCATTGATTGTCATGTCGCCGAAAAGCCTGTTGCGGCATAAGCGATCGGTATCGGATGTGAAGGACCTTACACGGTTTGGATTCCAGAACGTGATCGACGAGGTCGATGAGAACATCGACCGCGAGAGTGTTGTCCGATTGATCTTGTGCGCAGGCAAGGTCTATTTCGATCTGTTGGAAATGCGCGAGCATCTGGGAATTCAGGATACCGCGATTGCGAGAATCGAGCAGCTTTATCCGTTTCCGACCAGTGAGTTGAATTTCCTGTTGCAGTCGTACACCAATGCAACCGACATCGTGTGGTGTCAGGAAGAGCCCAAGAACCAGGGCGCGTGGTATCAGATATGGCATCGGTTGAACGCGTGCCTGACGAAGAATCAGAATTTGACTTCGGCATCCCGGGAAGCGGCTCCGTCACCTGCTGTCGGCAATTATCGCGTTCATCTGGCACAGCAGGAACGACTGATCACAAAAGCGCTCACAGTCAATAAACCATCTGTCTCCAGTTCACAAAAGCGGGGTGTTACAGCCGATGCAAGTTGAGATCAAGACCCCCATGCTGCCGGAGTCGGTCAGCGAGGCCACATTACTGTCCTGGAAAAAGTCCCCAGGGGAGTTTGTCCAGCAGGACGAACTGCTGATTGAGATTGAGACAGAGAAGATTGTGCTTGAGGTTCCAGCGTCCACCAGTGGCGTACTGCGCGAGTCCCTGAAAGCTGAGGGTGAAACCATTTACGAGGGTGATCTGCTCTGCGTGATTGATACCGAGGCGGCAGCATCGGATTCGGCGGACCCTGAGCCCGTGGCGGCGGCACAACCGCAGGCCGATGGCGCTGACACTGCGACTGAGCCCGTTGATGACCGGCATGGCCCGGCTGTCACCAGCATTGCCGCGCAGGAGGGTATTGATCTGTCGGAGATCAAGGGTACGGGCAAAGACGGGCGGGTGACCAAAACCGATCTTCTCGATCAGGTACAGGCTCCGCCCGAACCTGCTCCGTCCGAGGTGCAGAAAGTCGACCCTCAACCTGAGCCTGCCCGGCCAGTCGCGGTTGAGACGGAAGTGACCGGCGATCGACACGAACGTCGCGAGCCGATGAGCCGCATCAGGAGAACGATTGCAGACCGGCTGATCCAGGCTCAGCATGGTGCGGCATTGCTGACTACGTTCAACGAAGTCGATCTGACTGAGGTGATCGCGCTTCGAAGCAAGTACAAGGAAGAATTCGAGAAAACGCATGGGGCAAAACTCGGTTTCATGTCCTTTTTTGTCAAGGCTTGTGTTGAGTCGCTGAAGTCGATTCCTGCAGTCAACGCGATAATCGACGGCAATGACATTGTCTATCACGATTACTGCGATGTGGGCATCGCAGTGTCTTCGCCGCGGGGTCTGGTTGTACCGATTGTCCGAAATGCCGAAAAGATGAGTTTTTCAGACGTTGAGAAACAGATACGGGATTTTGGCGAGCGGGCGAGATCGGGCACACTGAAGCTAGAGGAACTCAGCGGTGGAACGTTCACAATCACCAACGGTGGCATATTCGGATCCTTGGTGTCAACACCGATCATCAACCCACCACAGAGTGCGATTCTCGGGATGCACAAGATACAGGAGCGTCCGATCGCGGTCAACGGTGAGATCGTGATCCGCCCCATGATGTATCTCGCATTGACCTACGATCACAGGATCATTGACGGACGCGAGGCGGTGACATTCCTGGTCGGAATCAAGGATGCCCTTGAGGACCCGTCCCGGCTGTTGCTGCAGCTTTAACCGGTCGGTTCCGTGAGCGGGAAGTATGATGTTGCGGTTATCGGCGCGGGTCCCGCCGGTTACGTCGCCGCAATCCGGTGTGCCCAACTTGGCCTTCGGACCGCCTGTGTTGACCGATGGTGCGATTCCAAGGGCAAGGCGGCTTTAGGTGGAACCTGTCTGAACGTCGGGTGCATTCCATCCAAGGCATTGCTCGACTCATCGGAGAAGTTTCATCAGATCCACACGAGTTACAGCAAACACGGCATCGTTGTCGATCAGGTGTCCATGGATATCTCGACGATGATGAAGCGCAAGACTCAGATTGTCAGCAGCCTCACCCAAGGGATTGCAACGCTGCTCAAGGCCAATGGGGTGGATTCGTATCATGCCCATGGTCGACTCTCAGGACAGGGCGTCGTCGAACTGCTGGATTTCGAAAGCGGCGAGAAGTCAGACGAGATCAGGGCAGCGCATGTCATTTTAGCGAGCGGCTCGGTTCCGATCGAATTGCCCAGCATTCCTTTTCAGGATGATTTGATCGTTGACTCTGCCGGTGCGCTGGAGTTTGATCAGGTGCCTGAGCGGCTGGGAATAGTCGGAGCCGGTGTCATCGGGCTGGAACTGGGAAGTGTATGGAACCGGCTGGGTTCGAAAGTGACCATACTCGAAGCACTGCCTGACTTTCTGCCTGGGGCCGATACCGATGTTGCCAAAGATGCAGCGCGACAGTTCAGGCGTCAGAAACTTGACATTCAGTTGGGTGCGCGGGTCGAGTCAGCTGAGGCGGGTGACGATATCACAGTCCGATACACCGTCGGTGATGAACAAAAACAGATCAATGTCGACCGGTTGATCGTTTGCATTGGTCGCAAGCCCTGCACCGACAATCTCCTGACGGAGGACAGCGGTGTCAAACTCGATGAGCGGGGATTCATCCAGGTCGACGATGACTGCAGGACCGACGCGGACAACGTCTATGCTGTCGGTGACTGTGTTCGAGGTCCGATGTTGGCACACAAGGGATCCGAGGAAGGCGTCATGGTTGCCGAGCGCATCGCAACCGGTCACGGTCATATGAATTACAGGACGATTCCGTGGGCGATCTATACGGCACCTGAAATTGCCTGGGTCGGTAAAACCGAAAGCGAAGCGACCGATGCGGGATTGCAGTGCAGCAGCGGCAAATTTCCTTTTGCTGCCACCGGCCGTGCAAAGGCGATGGAGGAAACGGCGGGATTCGTCAAGATTGTTGCGGACTCCCGAACGGACGAGATACTCGGTGTCCATATCATCGGCCCGCATGCGTCGGAGTTGATTGCCGAGGCGGTGGTCGCGATGGAGTACCGCGCGAGTTCCGAAGATCTGGCAAGGACCATACACGCCCATCCCACCTTGTCTGAAGCGATGCATGAAGCGGCACTGGCGGTTGGTGGCCGGGCCATACATTCCGTCAGATGAAGCCTGATGCCAGCATCCGCGTCCGAGACGACTGCTGCGTCAATCGCTGACGAAATCTTCAAGATGTACGATATCCGGGGGGTTGCCCACGAAACCCTGCGGAGCCAGGATATGTACGCGATCGGCCGCGCGTTCGGATCGGTTTCGCTACTGAACGGAACCCAACAGATTGTCATTGCCTGCGACAGCCGAGAATCCAGCCCGCAGTTCAAGAGTTCCATCATCGATGGTGTGAGATCAACCGGATGTGATGTGATCGACATCGGGACGGTGGCAACGCCTGTGCTTTACTTTGCAACCTGTCTGTTCAAGACGGGAACCGGTCTGATGGTGACCGCAAGTCATAACCCGCCTGAGTATAACGGTGTAAAGATGGTACTCAATGGCCGGAGTCTGCACGGTGACGAAATCCAGAATCTCAAGCAACGGATCGGCAACAGCGATTTTGCTGCCGGTCACGGGGGGCTTTCTACCGAGCGTGTTTTTGACCAATACTGCGCTCGGATCGGATCTGATGTTCGACTGAATCGTCCGTTACGGATTGTTGTCGACTGTGCGAACGGTATCGGCGGCGCGTTCGCGCCACGGGTATTGCGGCAGATCGGTTGCGATGTGATTGAACTTTTCTGTGATGTCGACAGTACTTTTCCAAACCATCCGGCGGATCCAACTGTTGCCGAGAATCTGACTGATCTCATCGACAAGGTTCAGGAAATGAAGGCGGATGCAGGACTGGCGCTTGACGCAGATGGTGATCGCATGGTTGCCATCGCACCATCCGGTGAGATCATTTGGCCGGACCGGCTGATGATTCTTTTCTCACAGCATATTCTTGGGAAAAATCCGGGTCGAAAGGTTGTGTTTGATGTCAAGTGCACGCGTTCACTGCCACTTGCGATCGAATCCTCCGGTGGGGAGGCGATCATGTGGAAAACGGGACATTCGCTGATGAAGGCCAAAATGCGCGAATGCGATGCTGTGTTTGGCGGCGAGTTGAGCGGACATTTCTTTTTCAGCGACCGCTGGCCGGGATTTGACGATGGAATTTATGCGGCTGCGAGACTGTGTGAGATTCTTGCTGAAGATGCGAGGTCACCGCAGGAAGTGTTCGCGGATCTGCCTGCGGGAATCAGCTCACCTGAAATCAGGTTGCATGAGGAAGATCCTCCGCGACTGGTTGAGCTGTTCCGGCAGCAGGTGTCATTTGACAATGCAGCGGTCAGTCATCTGGATGGAATTCGGGCGGACTTTGAGGATGGGTTCGGTCTTTTGCGGGCGTCCAATACCGCATCGGAAGTCAGTCTGCGATTTGAGGCTGATTCGAGTGAGGGGCTGGTGCGGATCGAGCGGATGTTCATGCTTGGAATCGAAGCGGTCAGGCGCTCGATTGACGGCCGGCAAAATAACTCACCAAAAAGAAGAACTGGGTTTTGAGTTCAACCAAAACTGATCGGTTATTGAACTTCCGCCCGGTCAGCGTTTCGGTATCCCCTTGGCAGCAGCGTTCCCCGCAGGGTGCGTTCACCCAGATAGCGCTCGCGCTCAGTTTTCCTGATCCGGATATATTTCTTGCCGCAGTGAATGACAAGTGCCTGCGCGGTGGAAAACACTTTCACAAATACGACCCGTTCCCCGGAATCCCTGGCGGCTTTCGGTATATTGATCAGTCTGACACCGAAGCCCTTTGACTGAAGCGGGAGATCCGCAACCGGATAGATCAGCAACCGCCCACTGCTCGTGACAGCAGCCAAGAGGTTGTCATCGACATTGTCGATACATTCCAACTGCGTTGCCTCGATCCCTTTCCTGACACTCAGCAATGACTTTCCGGAGCGGTTCTTGGTGATTGCATCGGACAGTTTGCAGACGAATCCGGTTCCCTCTGCGGACACCAGCAGACAGTGTGTTGTCTCATCTCCCAGAATCAGACTGACAAACCGCGAATCAGCCGCGGGTGACAGCATTTTGGTCAGGGGTTCCCCGAAAGATCTTGCTGAGGGCAGATTATGGGCCGGTAGGTTGTAGGCTCGCCCACTGGAGTCCAAAAACATCAGTTGACCATTCATCTTTCCCGTTGTGTGCGCCAGATATTCGTCCCCTTCGCGGTAGTTCAGCGTCTCGAGATCGAGTTCATGTCCTCTTGCCGACCGTACCCAGCCGTGTTTGGACAGGACGACGGTAATGGGATCCGAGGCAATGTGCTGGTCGGCTGAAAAGGCCCGCGCCGCTTCCTGCGTGCGGACCGGGGAGCGACGGCTGTCCCCGTATTCATTGGCGGCCGCATCGATTTCACGGATTGTGAGATTTTTCAGTTTTGTTTCTGAATCAATGACTGCCTTGAGCTGGTCGCGTTCGTCGCGCAGTGCAAACTGCTCCTCCCGGATCTTGATCTCTTCAAGTCTGGCCAGCTGTCGCAACCGGATGTCCAGTACCGCCGCCACCTGTCTCGTACTGAGTTGCAACTGGGTCATCAGTTCAGTTTCCGGATCATCCTCATTTCGGATTACATGGATCACCTGGTCCAGATTCAGAAAGACGATGAACAGGCCATCAAGAATGTGCAGGCGATTCTCAATAAACTCCAGACGGCTCTTCAGTCGCCTGAGAATGGTTTGCTTCCTGAACGCGATCCAGTCCTGCAACAGTTGCTTGAGGTTGTAGACCTTGGGTTTTCCATCGAGTCCGATCATGTTCAGATTTACACGATAGGTTTTTTCCAGGTCTGTCGTTGCGAACAGGTGGCTCATCAGGTCGTCACGACTGACCCGGTTGCTGCGAAGTTCGATGACGAGCCGGACCGGACTGGATTCGTCCCCCTCATCGCGCAAATCTGTGATCATGGGCAGTTTCTTCGCGAGCATTTGAGCGGCGATCTGTTCCATGATCTTGGCGCCTGATACCTGATGGGGGACTGCATCAATTACGATCGATGTCTTGTCATCAGTCCATGCGGCTCTTTGCCGGACGACGCCTGATCCGGTTTCGTAGGCTTGAACAATTTCTGACCGGGAGCTAACGATCTGTGCGCCAGTCGGGAAGTCTGGCGCCTTGATTGACTCGCACAGCTGCTCAATCGTTGTTCTTGAATTCCGCAGCAGCTGTATACAGGCGTCGGCAACCTCGCGTGCGTTATGCGGTGGGATATCGGTCGCCATGCCCACCGCGATACCGGAAGCGCCATTGAGCAGGATGTTTGGCAGTTGGGCGGGCAGTCTTTGGGGTTCGCTGAGAGTGCCGTCAAAATTCGGCACCCAGTCCACGGTTCCCTTGGAAATCTCCTCCAGCAAGACTTGGGCGTACGGTCTGAATCGGCATTCGGTATAGCGCATGGCAGCAAACGACTTCGGGTCATCGGTCGATCCCCAGTTTCCCTGCCCGTCAATGATCGGATAGCGAAATGAGAAAGGCTGCGCCATCAGTACCATGGCCTCGTAGGCGGCGGTATCGCCATGCGGATGAAACTTACCGATGACGTCCCCAACTGTGCGAGCCGACTTCTTGTACTTGGCCGCGGCGCTGAGTCCGAGTTCGGACATGGCATAGACGATCCGTCTCTGGACCGGCTTCAGGCCATCCTCGATATGCGGGAGCGCCCGGTCAAGGATGACATACATCGAGTAGTCGAGATATGCCTGTTTCGCGAACTCCTCAAGCGGGATGGATTCTGTATCGGAAGGCGGCGGGGGGCTGACAAGCTCCAGCGATTGTTGGGTCGGCATGACAATCAGTATCCGGCCTGATCCCCGACCTGCATCAGCCAACTCTTCCTTTCGGCGACGTTCTTCTTGCCCAAGAGCATATCCAGGGTTCGGTCCAGTTTTGATGATGAGTCGATACGAAGCTGAATCAGCCTGCGGGTGTCGGGATTCATCGTAGTCTCTTTCAGCTGGGCGGGATTCATCTCGCCGAGTCCCTTGAAGCGTTGAACCGAGATTTTTGCCTTTGGCCTTTTCGCCTGCATCCTGGATTTGGTATGTTCGAGTTCCTCATCGTCCAGCGCATAGCCGACGTCCTTACCGGCATCAACCCGATATAGCGGTGGCATGGCGACGTAGACATGTCCTGCCTCGACGAGACTGCGGAAGTGTCTGACAAACAGCGCGCACAGCAGTGTGGCGATATGTGCGCCGTCGGAATCGGCATCTGCCAGTATGCAGACTTTGCCGTAGCGCAGCCCGGAAATATCGGCCGACCCCGGGTCAACGCCGAGCGCGACTGCGATGGAGTGTACCTGATCGGACGCCAGCACCTGCGCTGAAGCCACTTCCCAGGTATTGAGTATCTTGCCGCGCAACGGCAAGATGGCCTGGGATGCGCGATTACGCGCCTGCTTCGCTGAGCCTCCGGCAGAATCCCCCTCGACCAGAAACAGTTCGGTATCCTGGATGATTCGGCTGGTGCAGTCGCTGAGCTTGCCGGGCAGGGCAGGCCCGGCGGCGGTTTTCTTTCTTTCAACCTTCTTGGCCGCGATCTCTCTTCTGCGGGCATTTTCGATGGCCAACCGGGCAATTCTCTCCGCATCAGATATATGCTGGTTGAGCCACAGGCTGGTCGCACCCTTGGCGATGGAGATGAGAGACTTGCCCACATGTCTTGAGGACAGGCGATCTTTTGTCTGACCCACAAATTGCGGGTCTTCCATTCTCACAGAAAGTATGTAGCTGCAGTGGCGCCAGACATCCTCGACTGAAATTCGCAGGCCTCGCGGCAGCAGATTCTGAAACTCACAGAATTCCCGAACGGCATCGGTTATGCCGGTCCTGAACCCATTGACGTGAGTGCCGCCGTGTTCTGTTGGAATGAGGTTGACATAACTCTCTGTGACTGTCTGATGCGCTTGCGGTGTCCAGCAGATCGCGCAATCGACTTGTGTCTGCTCATCACTTCGATGAATGATGAGCGGGTCGCGGGGAATTCTCTCGCTGCCATTGAGCTGTCCGATGAGATAATCCGGCAACCCTTCCGCAAACTTCCACACTTCGTTGTTGCTTTCATCGTTTTCGTCGGTGAGGGTCAGTTCCAATCCGGAACATAGGACCGCCTTGGCCAGCATCAGTCGCTTGAGCTTGGCGACGTTGATGTGGACCGAGTCGAAAAACTTGGCATCCGGCCAGAACTGGATTCTTGTTCCTGAACTGGACTTCGGAACTGTTGAGATTTCCGACAGGTCTTCCACCACATCGCCATTTGCGAACTTCATCTGATGGAGAAAGCCGTTGCGGCGGATGTGAACGATCAACTGTTTCGAAAGTGCGTTCACAACTGAGACTCCGACACCGTGCAAGCCGCCCGAATGCAGGTAGTTCTTGGACGAGAACTTTGCCCCTGCATGCAGACGCGTCATGATCACCTCGACGCCGGAAACGCTTTCCTGCTCATGAATGTCAACTGGAATTCCCCTGCCGTTGTCCTCGACACTGATGGAGAGATCGGAATGCAGGACAACGTCGATCTTTCCGGCGTGTCCGGCAATTGCCTCGTCGACACTGTTATCTATGACTTCGGCAGCGAGGTGGTTGGGTGTGTCGGTCTGGGTATACATCCCAGGCCGTTGCCGGACAGGTTCAAGTCCGACCAGAACTTCAATTGCAGAGGAGTCGTAATTTGCAGTCAAGATTGATTCGCGAATCGAATGATCGGTAGGGGACGTCATCATTGACGCTGCGTTCACGCTATTATAATCTGTGTGCATGTACTATCTCAAACAACTTACCTTGCGACGCGGCGAAAGTCCGGACCTGCACTCAGCCGGCCCGGGCGTTGCCTGAAGCGGCGGCCCCGAACCAGGGAAGCAATCAGGACAACTGACGTTATGGAGTGGGTTATGGACGGTGCGGTGACAACGCAGAGCGGTGGAAATCAGACGACGGTCGATTGGCGAAAGAACGGTGTTCCGGATGTTGATCTGTTATCGGTACCATCCGTCCCGGTCGCAGATGAATTGATCGAAAAATACCGAGAGGATGGCGCGGTACTGATACCTGGACTGTTCTCGGACTGGGTTTCGCAGCTTCGAAACGGTCTGCAAAGAAATCTTGATGCTCCGAATGACTATGCTTTTCCATGTGAGAGTATTCCTGCAGGGACGCCTGGAAGATTTTTCGACAGTTATTGCAACTGGATGCTGATTCCCGAGTATTTTGACCATGTGACAAAATCATGTGCGGCCTCGGTCGCCGGTCAGCTGATGCGATCCGATGAGTCGCAGTTCTTTCATGACCATGCGTTTTGCAAAGAGCCGGGTACCCAGGCTGCAACACCATGGCATCAGGATATGCCGTATTACTGCGTCGATGGAAAGCAGACTGTCAGCCTGTATGTCGCACTGGACAAGACACCTGCCGAGGTAGCGGTCCGTTTTGTCAAGGGCTCTCACCTGTGGAATCGGCTGTTTCATCCGGTTTCCTTTCTGGACGGCGAGGATTTTGAGTCGGCCGAGAAGCATCTTGAGGCTGCTCCTGATGTCAATCAAGATCACGGTGATTTTGAAGTTCTTGCGTGGGATCTTCAACCAGGCGACTGTATTGCGTTTCACTTCCTGACGTTGCACGGTACGACAGCCGGCAAGATCAAGGCGAGACGACGGGCGGTGTCCACACGCTGGCTTGGGGACGATGTCACCTACTGTGAACGTGCGATTGAGACGTCGCCGCCATTTCCCGATATCGGTCTCGAACCCGGACAACGCATGCGAACGGACTGGTTTCCCGTCCTGTGGCGGCGCGGGTAGCCGGTCACATGCCATTCGATTGAGTTGCGCACGCCCAAAGTCGCAACTGTCCCGCAACTATCCCGCACGGTGGTCGAACGGATGCCGAAACATCAACTTTGGATGCGTCATGCACTGACGCAGGCGCGTCTGGCTCTGGAATTGAACGAAGTGCCGGTCGGTGCCGTTGTTGTCCATGCTGGTGAGATTGTGGGTGAGGGTTACAACCGCACAATCATTGATCGCGATCCAAGTGCGCATGCTGAAATTGTAGCGTTGCGTGCCGCGTCGGCTCGGATGGGCAATCATCGCCTGCCTGCAAGCACGATGTATGTGACACTGGAACCGTGTGCGATGTGTGCCGGCGCGGTGGTCCAGGCGAGACTGTCGGCATTGGTCTACGGCGCAAGCGATCCGAAATCGGGTGCCGCCGGTTCAGTGATGGATGTGTTGCGTCATCGGGCATTGAATCATCAATGCGAGGTGATGGGAGGCGTCTTGCATGATGAATGTTCGGAACTGATTCAGCAATTTTTTCAAGTGCGCAGGATCGGCCCTGAGTGCTGAACTGAATGTGGGTTGTGTGGGAATCGCAATAGTCAACATCTTATAATACGAGTCGCCCACCATGTTGGATCGGGATTTGGAGAGGTACCGAAGTGGCCATAACGGCGCGGACTCGAAATCCGTTGGGGGCGCAAGCTCCACGTGGGTTCGAATCCCACCCTCTCCGCCAGATTCAGCACCCGTTTGTTTTCGCCTGATCGTGCCGATCCGCCTGGTCGGAAAGCGGACTATTGTGACATCCGTTCCTGTGCCTCAAGTATCTCTTCCGGCCAGGTACTTTTGATATAGGAGATCACCGCGAGGATTTCCTCGTCGGTGAGAATCTTCTCATACGCTGGCATATCAGTGATGTATTCGGGGCCTGCGAAAATCCTCACCCCGAACTTTGTCAGCTTGAACAGGATTTCATCTGAGTGATGCCAGGTATGACCGGAGGGATCGTGCGGCGGTGCGGGCAGTGCGCCACTTGCCTTGCGCTTCGTCCAGTCGGGCTCGCCTTCAAGATTGGCACCGTGGCAAACAGCACAATGCTGGACATAAACCTGGCTCCCGAGCTTTACGGCTGCACGGTCTGTATGATCGGCGTGAAATTGCTGCTGTGCGAAGACTGCGACAGTCCCGCCGACAAAAATGATGGCAATCACAACTGCACGGGTGAGCCTTGCGCCACCAAGCGAGGCGATAATCTGTATTCGGTTGCGCATTTTCGTTGCTGGATATTGCGGTCAATTTGGTCGTGAAGGCGTTTCTTATTATACGTAGCGCCACAGCCAATTACAGTACGACAAGCACGACAGCATATCGTGCGGTCTTGCCAGCGCCGATGAGTATTGCCGACAAAAGCCAATTGATTCTCAGCCATCCAGCTGCAACACACAACCCGTCACCGATCACAGGAACCCAGGACAGGAGCAGCAATGGCGGACCATATCGGGATATGCCCGCAATCGCTTTGCTGGCGCTTGCTGAAGTGAACCGGCGTTTAGGAAATATCCGCCCTAGAAGATAACTGGTCATTCCGCCCAGGGTATTTCCTGCCGAAGCGACAGCCAGCAGGGTCCAAAAACCGTATTCGGCCAGTGAGTCGAGATAAACAAGTATTGCCTCGGAACCTCCTGGAAGGACAGTCGCGGACAGCAGGGCACTGAGGAACAGTCCGCCTAGTTCCATTGCTGAGAAACAATACGCAACCCGGGCATTGCCGGGGAAATCGTGTGCGGAATCGATGCTGGATTTAAATCGTCCATATTGATGACTCGCCGGCCAGCGGACCCGCCCTCGGTATCGGCCTGGATTATGGATTCAACTGCCGCAGATTCAGACATGGTGCCAGGATCGCATCCGATAAAGTCGTCAACAGCACAAACTGCGAACGGATTTTGTGGCGGAGAGGGAGGGATTCGAACCCTCGGTACGCTATTCACGCACACACGCTTTCCAGGCGTGCACCTTCGGCCGCTCGGTCACCTCTCCAAATGCATGCAGCAGGAAATTGTGGTGTCTATAGTGGAGCCACCGACTGCTTCCCATGCCCGAACCCAATTGACCCGGCAGATTATAGCCTGACGGTCGTGCGATCGGTTGGGCTGAAAAAGGGGCTTGGTAAATGATTGCAGGCACGCAGAACAGGAGAAAGTCTCGAGTGACCGCGGTTACCTGGAACGCGGATTGACTCAATCGATGAACTCACGCAAGCGGTTATGGGTTTCGGGGTCCAGAAACCCCCGGACTGTCGCCTCGGTTTCCAGTTTGATCGCGAGTTCAAGCGCGTCAGCGTTGACCTGATTGAGCACTTTCTTAAGGTCAGTCACAGCGTTGCGAGGCAACGCTGCGATGCGCTGTGCGGCCTGGTGTGCTATGTCGTAGACCGAGTCCTCGGGAACCACTTTCCAGGCGAGTCCCATCTTGAGCGCTTCGCCCGCGTCGAATACCTCCCCCAAGAGCATCAGTTCCCGGGTCTTCACAAGTCCTATCGTCTTTGGCAGCAGGTAGGTTACCCCGCCGGTCGGAAACATTCCCCACTTCAGTTCCGGAAAGAAACAACGCGTCGTGTCGGCAAAAACCGCGAGATCGCAATTGATTGCCCACTCGAGTCCGCCGCCGACTGCCCAACCGTGGATTGCGCCGATCACGGTTGTTTCCCCGAGCACGATTCGACGGGTGACATCCTGGATAGACTCAATGAAGGCCAACGCGTCCTGTTCGCTTCGCGCCTGACTGTCGAAATCCTTCAGATCATCGCCTGAGCAAAACGAGCGTCCAGCCCCGCGCAATACGATTGCGCCGATGTTGTGGTCGGCATTCGCCTCGTCAAGTGCCAGACACAGCTCACTGAGCATTTGGGAGTTCATGGCGTTCAATCGCAGCGGACGATTCAAGGTGATGGTTCGGACGTTGTCTTTCGTATTCGACAATACAGTATTGCTCATATCAATCTACTCCCGGATTACTCGTTTTGTCTTGCCCTCGGTTCGGGGAAATGATCTTGCTGGAAAAAGCTCAACCTGTGCTGAGGCCCGTACCGTTTGCCTGATCTTGTGTTCGATTGTTTCCGCCAGATCCGCGGTCGCGGTTGTCTGTGCCGCCAGTTCGGCCTCGACACGCAGTCGGTCATAGGGACCTTTGCCGCGCAAGCGGATACGAAACTCACCTGACAGTTCGGGAATGCTGTTGATGACCCCGCGTACAGCAGTCGGGTAGACGTTGACGCCTCGGACAATGATCATGTCGTCGCTGCGCCCGAGTACACGAAAACGCGGTGTGGTACGACCGCATCGGCAAGTATCTGTACCGGTGATCGTCACCATATCGTTGGTCCGAAAGCGCACCAGAGGCTGTGCCTGACGCATCAGGTGCGTGAGTACAAGCTCGCCGGTCTCACCTGTTTCGAAAGGAATCACCGAAAGTGATTGCGGACAGATCAGTTCCGCAAACAGAACATCGTGCCCGAGAAGATGAAGGTCGTTGCTGTGTTCACATTGTCCGGCAAAGTTACTGAAAGCGTCAGCCATCCCGTAGTTTGAGTTTCGCACTGCGTAGCCCCAGGTCTCCTCGAGCCTGTTTCGAAAAGCCTCACTGTCGAGTCCCGCCTCGCCGCCGAAAAGGCCGATCCTCAACCCGAGATCCCTGGGAGTGAGGTTCTCAAAATGATCGCTGATCGTCTGTTCCAGCACTGCAGGATATGAAGGAGTTGAGTGAATGGCGGCGACATCAAGGTCCGCAATCGTCCTGATCAGGTGTCGACTGTCGCCGACTCCGAAGGGAATCACGGTTGCTCCGGCAGCTTCCAGCGAAAGGTGATCTGTAACGCCACCCATCCACATCTGATAGTTCAGGCAATGGATTACCATGTCTGCGGGCTTCAGCCCGGCGGCCCTGAAACATCTGGCGCCAATTCGTGCGGTCTGCAGCGCATCCAATTCAGTCAGGGCTGCATTCATGGCCTGTCCCGTGGTGCCTGAGGTGCGGTGCAATCGCACGATGGAATCCGGGTCGGCTGCAAGATAATCTCCGAATGGAGGGCAGGCAATCTGGGATTCTCGCAACAGGGATTTGCAGCACAGCGGCAGATTCGCAAACTCCTCGAGCCTATGCGGAACATGGGATTGAGTCCACAGTCTTTTGAAGAACGAGGATCGGTTCAGTACATATTCCCGCTGCGTCCGCCATCGTCTGTTTCTCAGACGATCGAGTTCAGCCGCCGGCAGGAATTCTTCGGTAGCAAGATCGGTTCGGTCTGACTTCATACGGTTTGCCCGGTCGGGTTCGTGCGTTCTAACCTGTCAGCATAAATTTGTATAATTTCTTCAATGGAGTTTTCCATGATATTCGTTTTTTTATGACGATTTACTTCATCAATCGATGAGATGGTAGAAGTGAACTCGGTTAGGAAGTACCGATGCTCTGCCATGGGCATGCGTCACCATCCAGGGCGTAAGGCTGAAGCTCTGGCCATCTTTTTGGTAGACCAAGGAGGGTATAGTTACCCGGGAATGTAATAATATGAACAATCAAAAGTCTAACGGAAATCGAACTGCAGTGGCAACCGGAGGTCTGTGGAAAGGTCTCCATCCAGGAATGGGCATCGCGTCCAAGGCAATGGTCTTGGCTTTCGTTGTCTTCACCGCACTGAATGTTGATTTCGCGAGCGGCATCTACTCGGCGGTCCGAGGCTGGATCGAATCCGCACTCAACTGGTACTATGTGAGCGCACTGGTAGTCATGTTCTTTGTCTGCATTTTTCTGATGTGCAGTCGACATGGCTCAGTCAAGCTTGGGGACGATAACTCCAAGCCGGAGTTCAGCAACTTCTCATGGTTCGCGATGCTGTTCTCAGCTGGAGTGGGTATCGGCCTGCTTTTCTTCGGTATTGCAGAGCCCATGTTTTACTTCGACAACACGCAGCCATGGGGTTATCCGAACAATCCATTTGCGGATCGGGCCCTGGTGACGGAGATGAATGAGGAACGCGCCGTTCATGCGATGCGGGTAACCTATTTTCATTGGGGATTTCATGCGTGGGCTGTCTATGTGATGATCGGTCTGTGCCTGGCGTACTTTGGATTCCGCAAGAAGTTGCCGCTGACACTGAGATCTTCCCTGTATCCGATCATCGGTAACAGGATCTACGGGCCCGTCGGGCACGCGGTGGACCTGCTTGCTGTGTTCGGTACAGTTTTTGGCGTTGCGACCTCGCTCGGTCTCGGTGTAAGCCAGATGGCAGCTGGACTCAATCACCTGTTTGGCATCGACCCGGGGGTTTTCACCCAGATCATATTGATCGGTGTGATTTCTGTCGTGGCGACCCTGTCAGCGGTGTCCGGAGTCGGCAATGGAATCCGAATCATCTCGGAGTGGAATATCTGGCTGTCGGCGGTTCTGCTCGCCTACTTCCTGTTCGGCGGTCCCGCACAATGGTTGATGGGGTTCTTCGTGACCACGATCGGCGATTACCTATGGAATGCGATTCCGATGGGGTTTGCCACATTCAATGGTCCTGGTGAGCGGGAATGGCAAGGCGGCTGGACGATCTTCTATTGGGGTTGGTGGATTTCCTGGGCCCCATTCGTAGGCATGTTCATCGCACGTATCAGCCGGGGACGTACCATCCGAGAATTCATGGTAGGCGTCATGTTTGTCCCGACCACGCTGGCTTTCTTCTGGCTGTGCATTTTCGGCGGTAACGCAATGTATATCGAGATGATGGCCGATGGCGGCGTTGGAACGGCGGGAATTGCGGATCTTGTCCGAAACTGGAACTTGCCTGCAGCCCTCTACGGCACCATCGATCAGATGACCGGCGTGAACTGGCTCAACTGGCTCATGGCCGCGCTGGCAACATTCCTGTTAGCGACCTGGTTCATCACCTCGTCGGACTCAGGAACACTGGTGATCACGACGATGCTCAGCATGGGCGATGATCACCCACCTCAGAAGTTCCGGATTGTGTGGGGACTTGGAGAGGGATTCGTCGCCGCGGTTCTTCTTCTTGCCGGTGGTCTCGGCGCGCTTCAGACCGCGTCCATCGCAGCCGCATTGCCGGTGAGCGTGATCATGCTGTTGATGACCTACGGCATTGTGAAGTCGCTGAGCGAGGATTCATCAGCTGTGGTTGTCGAACCCGCCCAAGCGGCCCCTGCTGCTGCGGAATAACTGTTGCGGTCAACTGCAGCAGTTGACTGCGATCACATGACCAAGACCCGTGTGGGAGAAGGAATTCTCCCACACGGGTATCTGCATTGCGGAATGTTGTCGTTGCCGGCTGGACTCTGCGGTCGTCAGCGAAAAGTACCCTCAATTGACGGGGAGCGCCTTGCAGGCGGCATCTTACGGTCTGCCCATCTGACGTGTCCGTTCGCCCCGGATTCGGGCAAATGAGATGAAACCGGGAACGGAATTGGTCGGGGTGAGTGGATTTGAACCACCGGCCCCTGCCTCCCGAAGGCAGTGCTCTGCCAGGCTGAGCTACACCCCGAATTCCTGATGGTCAGAAGTCCCGACTGACCGCAAACTCAATTAATTTGAAAAGTACTTCCTTGCAGGCTGAGTCCGGCAAAAACCTGAGATTCTCGATTGCGCTGTCGCGGTACTTGCAAGCGAGGCTGACAGTATATTCAAGTGCGCCGGACGAGGCAACAATCTCACATATCCCGGCGACTTTTGTTTCGTCCGGGTTATCGACTGCAGAGCGGATTGTTTCTGTGTGTTGTGACTTGCAGTGGTCTCGCGCGTAAATCAGGGGAAGAGTCATCTTTCCATCCATCAGATCATCGCCAACTTCCTTGCCGATCGTCTCGGTGTCTCCGGCATAGTCCAGGTAGTCATCGATCAGCTGAAATGCCATACCCAGGTTGTATCCGAACTGCGCCATGTTGTGCCGAACGTCTTGCGGCTGGCCGGTGATGATCGCTCCGAGTTGCGCGCCAGCCCAGAACAGGGGAGCAGTCTTGCGATCGATCGTGTCGAAGTAGTCCTTCTGGGTGGTTTCATAGGCATGCATCTGCACAAGCTGGAGGACTTCTCCTTCAGCAACTTTCCGCATGGCGCTGGTCATGACCTCGAACAGCTTGAGACTGTCAGCGGATACGAGCAGTTCAAACGCCCTGGTAGAGAAAAAGTCACCCACGAGCACACTTGCGGGGTTGCCCCAGATGGACTTTGCGCTGGCGCGACCGCGACGCATGGTTGAATCGTCCACGACATCATCGTGAAGCAGGGTTGCAACATGGATAAACTCCAGGATTGTCGCAAGCATGACATGATGGGGACCCGGGTAATCGAATACCCGGGCACCTAGAAGAACCGTGATCGGCCGCATTTTTTTACCACCATGTTCAACGATGTGACGGCCGACGTCCTGAATCAGGGGAATATCCGAGTCCAGTGCCTCAAGGACATAATCCTGCATGGCGTCCAGATCGTCCTGGACGAACGAACGGATCTGACTCAGCTGTTGCTTGGAATTTTCGGTCGTGTGTCGTACGTCCGACTGCCCGACGTCTCTTTTCGGGTTGGCGTCCGCGCACGAGTCAGATATCCCAGCAATTGGATTGGACATGATTGAGATCAAGGAGGGGTAAGTACTGTGAATGCCGTTAATGATTTTACAGGAAATACCTGCTGAGATGATTCTGCGATTGCTGCAGCTGGAATCGGGACGGACGGGACAATATATTTTCCAGTTGCATTCAGCCTGTGTTCGCTGAATTTCTTTCCCAGAACACCTCATCCCGATAGCCTTGAATGCCCGGGTCTTGCCGGGCAAGCCGAATTCGCTTCAGCGCCCAGCAAAGATACTCCTGATTGCAATCCATGCCAAACCATCTTCTTCCCAGCTTGGTGGCGACCACAGCGGTGGTACCGCTGCCGAGAAAAGGATCGAAGACGAAGTCATTGTTTCTTGAACTGGCGAGCATGAGTTTCGCGATCAGCTTTTCGGGTTTTTGGGTTGGGTGATCCGTGTTTTCCCGCATGGACCAGAACGGAACGGTGATGTCAGTCCAGATGTTGGAAGGGAATGTCAGACGGAAATTCCCATTTTCCTCCTCCGCCCAGTCTTTTGGATCACCGTTGACCCTGTAGGGTGCGATCACCTTGCGTTTCAATCTCACTGCTTCGGCATCAAAAAAGTAATCCGCTGATCTGGTGCAGTACCAAATGTCTTCTGAATTGTTTTTCCAGTTTGATCGCGCGCCGCGACCCTTCTCCCTTTCCCAAGTGATTCGGTTGTGCACATGGAATCTGGATTGCAGGATCGGTCCGATGAGAACGGAAGTCCGCCATTCTGAGCAGACATAGATTGTCGCATGGGGTTTCAGTGTCGGCATGAGTGCATCGAGCAGACTCTCAAACCATGCCTGATACTGTGTACCGTCCCGGTTGTGGAATCTGGTACCGTGATAGTTCTTGCTGAGATTGTAGGGTGGGTCAAGGATCAGGAGATCAACGAACCTATCCGGCAGCAATGAGATCAATCTGAATACGTCACCTTGCGCTACTCGGCCAGAGATCTTGTCCAGGGACATCCGTGAGTTCGGATTCAGTATCTCGCCGGACAATTCGGCGAGTTCCTGTCTGGAGCAGGTGAGTGTGCGGTTTCGGGGTGCTTTTGTCATGGCAACGCACAGTCCGTGGACATCGGAATCAGTTTGGCACACGGCGCTGAAACGCCTCGATCAAGGTGCCCTTGTCCATGTATTCGAGCTCTCCGCCGAGGGGAAGTCCGCGCGCAAGGCGGGTTATTGTGCATCCATATTCGGTCATTCGTTCCGACAGGTAGTCCGCGGTTGCATCTCCTTCCAATGTAATGTTCATTGCCAGTATGATTTCATTGACAGGATTGGACTTAAGCACATCGAGCAGCTCATCGATGTTCAGGTCGTCCGGACCAATGCCGTCCATCGGTGAGATCTTTCCCATGAGGACGAAATACAAGCCCTGGTAAACGCCGGCTTCCTCGAATGAATTCAGATCTGCGGGTGTTTCAACGATACACAGTTGTGAACGGTCGCGTGCCGGAGAATCGCAGATGCTGCATACGGGCGACTCACTGAAGTTATTGCATTGGCTGCAATGACGTACGGATTCAACGGCCTTTTGCAGGGTGTCGACAATTTCTGTCGCACCTTTCCGATCGCGCGCCAGCAACTGAAATACATATCTTTGAGCTGTCTTAGGTCCTACTCCCGGCAGGCGTCGGAGGGCCTTGGTCAGATCGTCGACTGCTTTTGCAACAGTCATCTCAGCGGGGCAGTCCGGTGGCTAAAAGGGGAAATCCCGAGGGTTGAATGGAAGTTCGGATGCTATGTTCGTGATATGCTCCTCATTCATCTGCTCAACGCGCTTTACAGCGTCGTTGATTGCGCCGGCAATAAGATCCTCAATCACTTCGCGATCACCTTCCATCAATGACGGATCAATCTGCACGTCGATCGCATCATATCGTCCGGTCAGTACAACCTTCACCTGTCCTGCGCCGGCGACCCCGGTGACTCTCTGCTTGTGCATCTCATTCTGTGCTTGTTTCATCTGTGTCTGAATTTTTGTAGTCTGCTTCAGCAATTCCTTGAAATTCTCTGTCATCGCGTGTTCCTTTCCCCAATAAATGTGTCTGTTCTCACTCCTGCTTCGGCGTGACCTCTTCAAGTTTGGCACCGAAATCTTTCATCAAGAGTGACGGCAGTTCCTGTCCGATGATGGTCTGCCGCGTTTCAGCAATCCGTTTCGTATGTTCCCGCTCTTGTTTCTGACTGAGTGTTTCGTTCTCATTGGCGCCGTTTTCGACGACCAATTCGATACTATCACCGGTTATCTCACGCAAAATCGCCTCGAGCCTTGATCGGATTTCCGGCCGGTCCATTGCAACCGAATCTTTATCAGGTGCGTCCACGATTATAGTATTCCCCGAGCGGGACCTGAATGACAGATTTTTAGCGAACAGTCTGGTCGGCCCCGAAAGTTTCCCTGCATTGTCGAGGATGTCAAGCCAGTCATCTGAAGTCTGAAGTTTCGCAATGGTGGGGTGTGGCGATTGTTTTGGGCTCTCCGGCTGCGGGGAGTCCGCCTCAGGTGTGGTCGGCTTTTGGGCACGAGGTGGATCGGACGCTTTGGCTTGACCGCGCGGTGTGACCGGCACTTTTGGATGTTCGGGAGAGGGATTGCGTTCCTTTTGCTGTGCGGAAGAACTCGGTGCCGGGTGGAAGGCCAGCATTCTCATCAGCGCCATCTGGAATCCTGTCTGAGTATCCGGCGCGAACGGCAGGTCTCGCTTGCCAATCAGTGCAATCTGATAATACAGTTGGATCTCTTCTTTTGAAAGCTGGGATTCAAGCTTTTTCAGATCATTGATATTGTCCGCTCTCTCGGTGACGATCTGAGGTGCGGCCTTGAGCAGGCTCAGTTCGTGAAGCATAAGCAAAATATCATCCAGTGCACTTTCATAATTGACAGACTGCTGTGACATTTTTCCGGTGATCTCAAGCATCCTGTCGGGGTCCTGATCTGCAATCGCGGTGAGGAGCTGAAGCAGAAAGTCCTGCGACAGCATTCCGAGCATTTCACGGACAGGCGCTTCCTCCAACTTGCCGTTGGTATAGGAAATCGCCTGGTCGAGAATACTGAGTCCGTCGCGCATGCTGCCTCGCGATTGCCGGGCGATACTGTCGACTGCCTCGGTACTGAAATCAATGTTTTCCTGCTCGAGAATTCTTATCATCTGGGCACTGATCTCATTTGAATCCATCGCACTCAGGTTGAACTGGATGCAGCGCGACAAGATGGTGACAGGCAGTTTTTGCGGGTCGGTTGTCGCCATCAGGAACTTCACGTGTTCCGGGGGCTCCTCCAGCGTTTTCAGCAGTGCGTTGAAACTGTGTCCGGACAACATGTGGATCTCATCGATCAGATAGACCTTGTAGCGACCGGCAGTTGCGCTGAAAGGAACATTGTCCAGCAGTGCGCGGGTATCTTCCACTTTGGTTCTCGAGGCGGCATCCACCTCAATCAGATCGATGAATCGCCCCTCGTCTATTTCGGTGCAGGCACCGCAGTCGTTACAGGGCTTGGAACTGACACCTTTTTCGCAATTCAGGGCCTTGGCGAGAATTCTGGCCAAGGTGGTCTTGCCGACACCGCGGGTTCCCGTAAAGAGGTAGGCATGGTGCAGCCGTTCATTATCGAGTGCGTGCCTGAGTGTTCGGACTACGTGTTCCTGGCCTACAATCTGCTCGAAATTCCTCGGGCGCCACTTCCTGGCTAAGACTAGATAACTCACTTGCGACTCAGATTGATATCGGTCATGCTCTGCGACATGGGAAGATATGGGCGGCGGCTGCAGTCCGCTTGAATTCAGTACCCGCTTCAGCTGCTACGGCTGCTTCCTTCCGGACCTGACCGGGTTCACAACCTATCGTCACTGTAGTAGCGAGCCGCATCCGCCGTATGGACATCGACGAATCCAATATCGATATTGGAAATCATTATAGGGAAAAAAATAAATGCTTCGGTATCCCTGAAATCTCTTTAGACAAGTCAAAAACAAGAAAAGCCCTGCCGGTATAA
>JAPPIB010000058.1 GCA_028820695.1 Acidiferrobacterales bacterium
ACAAAGTGGAAACTTTAAACCGGACTAAATGTAAAGTTTTAATCGGAAGTGACAGGGGTTTTGTCGAGCCACCCAATCTTATGTGTCGAGCGTCAACACTAACCTTGATATTAACGACAATCAACTTTATTACGAATTCCGAATAAAGTTGATTGTCGTCAAACAAATGGTTGTGTCAGTTTCATAACATTGATTGATTGTGTGTAGCCTGTGGGATACAATTAATGCTTGATGAAAATTCTGCAAACTGAACACTTCAAGAAGTGGTTTGAAGGAATCAGAGATATTAGAGGGCAAGCAAGACTGGTTGCTCGGATTCGAAGATTTGGTTTGGACAATCCGGGTGATGTTAAATCAGTGGGGAGCGGAGTTTATGAACTTCGATTACATTTTAGTCCAGGATACCGAGTCTACTACGTTTATCAATCAGAAACTACTGCGATTCTCCTCTATGGTGGGATTAAAGACACTCAAAGTAGAGATATCAAAAGAGCACTAAAAATAGCTAAGGACTATCAGTTGGAAAATCATGAATCGAATAAACATTGAAGCAAGCGAAATTGGACAGAAAGTTTCCAGATGGAATCCCAAAGATTTCTTGATTAGCACTGAAGCATCGGTCGCTTATTTGGAGGCGGCATTCGAGGACGGTGACCCTCAACTAATTGTTGCAGCCATAGGCGATATCGCCAAGGCATACAGTATGACCAAGCTCGCCTCTAAAACTAGATTGAGCAGGGAAAGCTTGTACAAAGCCCTTTCGCAAAGAGGAAATCCGAGATTTGCAACAGTACTGAACCTGCTTCTCGCCTTGGACATGAAGCTCCAACCTGTTTCTGCCGTGCCAGATCAAGCACATTTGCATGGTTTTGTAAAGATGTGGGACCATGATTACCCATCTTCGGAAGGGAAAATCTATTTATTCGGTTTGCAAGACGGAGAGGCACAGCTGAAAGGTATTTTCTAATCATTGGAATGCGAAAATCAGGTGGTCCAAAATAAGGACCGCATCAAGAAACCATGGCGTGACTCAAATAGTGGATAAAGCAGAAATACAACATGGACAGTGCGCAATACATGAAACTAATCGGAGATGCTCGGGCATTCTGTCAGGCAGCGTACTTTATGGAGCAGGAAATTGCTCGTCTAGGCATCAATCCTGAAGACCTCTCTCCGGTTGGGAGAACGACTGGTTGGCCAGCACACGCGGTTTGGGAGTCTCTCAAAACTGCCAGTCACTTCAATCTTGGAATTGCCCTTGAACTTAGACTAAAGTGCTTGCTTCGACTTCAGAGTAGTAATCCTGGAACGACTCATTCGCTCGCCTGCTTATATGATGACATTTATGCAGTGAAGCCAGAATTCGCAAAAAGATTAGAAGACATGTTTCAACAATCTGTCACAGACAACCCATTCCGTATCCTTGCGTATTGTCGAGGTTCGGATGTAAACCAGCAACCCGAAAGTCCTCGCAATCGTCCAATTAACACATTGAAGGATTTTTTCGGGTATTTCGATGAAGATGTCGAGCTGTCGACCAAGCGACATGCTTGGGAGAGTTCCTCGAATCATCATAAGTGGCACCACTACATCGACCGGCTGGATGCATTTTTTTGTCTTTTTGATTCAAGTGAAATGCTTGCAATCGAATCAGCACGTAGATTAGGGCTTCTGAAATAGTCCCTTGCCAGTAAACAGCTGTCAAATGTTGAATTCATCGTTTTAAACGTGCCATTTATGAAGTGTGAAGCACGACAAATAAAATTGTTGAACCGAGTTCTGCAATCACGTTGGTCTATCTGGAAAGTAGAGGTACACCAAGCCTGTTGAAAACGAAGCGTCAATCATTCGACAATCTGGTTTGCCGTGGTCGGAGTTTGAGAGTTGATTTTATTGACTTGGCGATCATAAGAGATTAACGAAAAATTCGATGATTGCACTGGTTCGGGAACATTCCAACCGGGCCCACCAAACACAAAACCAAGCAATTCCATTTATGCTGCATTATTCTGATTAATCCAATCACGTAGCGCTTCGTCGATCCGTGTTTGCCAGCCGCGACCATCAGCTCGAAAGTGATCGATTACCTCCTTAGAGAGTCTTATCGTAGTTGAAACTTTGGGGTTATCCGATAAGGGACGTCCACGACGAACTTTCGCGGTGGAAAACTCTTCCGGCCATTTACCCTTAGATAGATCAGGCGCGGTATCAGGATCGAAATCTTTTGCTATAGAGCTGTTTTTCCCGTTCATTAGCTTTCCTCAGACTGATAATTCTGTATGCATCGTTTCGAATCGTCCAGACAAGAACTACCATTACACCATCAAGAAAACCAACGCTAATATATCGATGTTCACCATAGTTCTTTCGGTGGTCTTCGACAGTCAGTGTAGGACCGTTTAGAATTTCAGGTGCACGAGCCATATCCAGCCCTCTGACTTGGAGTGTTGTAATGCGCTTGTTGTCATCAAATTCGATTATCATGTAATGATTAATGTTATTACAATTATTGGTACCGTGTTATCCTAATTGTCAACCAGAGAATTGCAATCGAATCCACTTATTCAATTACCTTGCATTTGAACTGAATAAATCCATAGGTTCGGATACGTTGCGACCGGGCCCACCATCGCAATACATGCGAATTTTTCAGCCAAAGAACTCTGGTATCAGTTATCTGATGTTGTCTGCCAAAAAATTGATAGTCATACTGAGCCCACATCAACCGAGTTCTGAACATCTTCCACTAATACTGCATTCATATTGGTGCAAGATTTTTTCCGATCGTCACTCTACATACCCAGAGCAAAGAACTCTTTATCTCAACTGACATTGAGCGACAACCAAAGCAGGTTCTGAAAGTTTAGCAAATGCCCCACATTCTGATACTGTGAAGTCGATTAGCAGCGGGCCAGACAACAATTGTTGATCAAAGTACGGTTAATGGATTCCATAGGAAAAATTCGTGATCAATGCTCACTGGTTTGACGAAAGATTGTCCAAAGTTTCTGCAAAGACTTTCCAAGGTAGTCTGCGATTTGAATCTTTCATTCTGTTAAACGCGGTTTCTGCTTGATGAATGTCAATAATCTTACGCTGAATCAAGCGTTCAACAATCCAAATTGTGCCATATACTTCCACCGCCTCTGCATCGGCCGCCTTTCTCAGCGCCTGATCACCAGACAACAACGGGCAGTTTTCTGACTTTGCCAAGGCGAGTGCAAAGCAATCATTATTGCTGACTTTGGAATATTGAAGTATCAGCCTTTGTGCTTCCAGTACAGTAATACCATCCAGTTCCATGAGCTGTAAACCGAGGTCCAATAGTGAATGGTGCTGCTCTTCAAGTTCTTCATAAAACAATGTATCAGGGCAGTAAATGTCGTACGGCAGTTTGAATAACTGATCAATTAATTCCCCTTCCTCCAAGTCAATGAGCACATTAGCATCGCTGATCATTAACACCAACACTACCCTCCAGATTGCCCTCCAGTTTTCGACTCATGTGAAATCGATAAACCGACATGCCCAGTAGTTCAGCTGCTTTTGATTCTCCGATGTATTCTTCGGCCAACGCTCGACATACGAGTTGTTTGAACCGAAATGAACTTTCCTTAGGATAGGGTTCACCAGGCTCGTTTTTTCGCCAGCCTAGCTTGCTGAATTCTATGAAGTACTGTTTTTTCAAATTGGCGGATATCACACCGCACTGTTCCAAACGCATAAGGATCGCCGTCATACTGATGCCGAACTCATGCTTTAGCAGCAACAGTTCAATTGGTTCGATCGTATGTCGGTGCTTTCCCATAATTTCCACAACGGCTTTCTTCGGCAAAAGAAACGCGCCGGCGAATCGATTGCATGCCTTCTCTTCATCAAGGTTTTCAGCTAAACGGTTGAACAGTACGAGATGACCCAGTTCATGAGCCAATGTAAAGCGTTGGCGGTCACCGGTTAAATGGTTGGAAAATACAACAACTGGAAAATTGCCGATTCGGCCGGCCAGTCCGTCAAACCGATTGACTCCTTCCACCTGCGTACAGATGACCATGGTGCCTTTGGACTCCATTGCAGTGACGAGCTCTGGTATTGGGTCCAACCCCAGGTTCCATGCCTGGCGCATTTGGTTGGAAACATCTTCGATTTCCTCAAGGTCACCCACCTCTGCGGGAAGATCGGCAGGCAATGAAAATGTCGGAATGGGATTGTCTGTATCCGGATACAGGTCAAGTAGCATAGACCAACGCTCAGCCTGATTCATCACATCTGCCGTTAATCGATTGAGCAGTTTCTTTGGGAGGTTGGATTTTTTTCGATACTCAATTTCATGGAGTTCAACCTCTACCGGCCGGAAAAAATATTCAGTGCGTACGTTTAGTACATTTGCCATTTTCAGCAGATTGTTTGACGACGGCATATTGATGCCGTGTTCATACTTCTTTATTGCATTGGCAGACACGCCAACCTCTTCAGCGAGTTTACTCATGGAAAGCCCAGCTGCCTTACGTGCGCGCTGCAAACGTTGAGCAAACATATCAGTCCTCCGTGTTTGTTCTGAGATGGGTTTACATATTATAACTTAATATCGGTTATATAAACCCACTTGCGCGAAAGCCGTAAATTGAAATTAGGGAGTAATGCAATGAGTAGAAAAGGTCAACATGTCGTTCCTAGAGGTGATAAATGGGCAGTTCGCAAGACTGTTTCTGATCGAGTAACACGGAACTTTGATACTCAGCGAGAAGCTATAAAAGTCGCACGTGAGTTCGCTCGGAATCAGAAAACAGAACTTTACATCCACGGGCGTGATGGCCGAATTCGCGAACGTGATTCCTATGGAGATGATCCGTTTCCACCACCAGGATGAATGAATTGTGGTCGATGCTAAATTTAATCAGAATGTCTTTAAAAATTGTCCAATCGACCCTGACTACAAACCCATTATGTAGGCAGTTCTTTTCTGCAGCCTCTTTCGATTCGAATTCAAACTGCATCACTGAGATTCTCAACGGTTGGCGTTCTATTGCCGGTGATTCGGCTTTGAGATTAGGGCAATACTTTGGAACTTCTGGAGAGTTTTGGCTCAACCTCCAAAACTCTGCGAATTGCGCTTAGCACAGGAAAAAACGGAGCAGAATTTATGAACAGGTCACAAAGTGCGCGTGACATGGTCAAATCTTGCTCAACTTGTCGGAATTGAGGCCACGGTGCTCGATTGCGCCACTGCTGAATGAAATATATCGGAATCAATAGTCTGTCGCTAATTTTTGGTTAATGACGAGTTTCCATTTGGAATTCACTTCATTTTTCAGTGCGAATTCGTTGGGTAGATCTGAAATGGAAGGATCAAGTGGTTTAAGCGATTTAGCGCGACTAACAAACGGCAAAAGTGCAGCCGCTTGGTCATGATGACCCATGTTATCCAGTAGATAGCCCAGTCGTCGTAATGTTGTATTTTCATTAGCTGTTGCAAGTGCAGATAGATTGATTGAGTCAGCGCTTCCACCAATATCCTTTACAATCTGGGCAACATAATCTAGTCCTGCAGTCTTTCGAAAATATCGGGAGCAGTCAAATAATGTAAGTTCTACGCCGGCAACCTTGGCAAACCCTGATGAACTTTTCATCTGAACTAACCATTCGGGTTTATTCACATATTTAAATCGACGAGGGGACTGGAAAATAAACTGGACTTTATGTCGTCCGATCTGGATTGGACGCAATTGCCTCGGTGCAATTACTTGAAATACCATGCTAGCTTGGTGTGAGGCACCGTGATACTCTGCTGCTCGCAATGTATAGGCTTTTATTTGGCGTGCTGACGCACATCAAATAAAAGCCTATACATTATCAATCAATAATCCGAATTCTCAATCATCCTATTTGTCTCCCGATATCCGTTACCTGTTAATTTCAGAAAATCAGCGAGAGCAGTTTATTGGTTTCAAGTTCTACGAAAATGTAGACTATAAGTGGCTTTATAAGGATTTTGTTAAACTCAATCTCGGTTTGACGATAACCTATAATAGTCACTATGAAAAAGCATAATAAAAGAAAGATAAACCACTTATATCAAATTCTTCCTGAAGGATTTATCGCGGATGCAAAGTGGTTGACCGCCGCTGGCTATCCGAGTTCACTACGCAACCGATACATAGAAAGTGGCTGGTTGCTGCCGGTAGTTCGCGGCGTTTTCCGAAGACCGTTGTATCGTCTAGGTACCAAGGAGACGATCGCCCCATTGAGCTGGCAACATATAGTGGCTTCCCTCCAATTGGTGATGAGGTTGCCGGTCGCAGTTGGTGGACGTACAGCGCTTGAACTTAGTGGTTACGCTCATTATGTTTCAGATTCAGCACCAAGAGAAGTGCATATTTACAGCGACATAGGAACTCCTGGGTGGCTCAATAAAATCCAGCTAGACACTACTTTCGTATTTCATAACGCAAATAAGCTTTTTCCCAAAGTTCCAATATTCAGCGAACTGGAAAAGATTGGTACCGAGCCTCCATATGGAGAATCAAAATTGCCAAACGAAGCAAGTAGTTTAACTTGGTTCAACTTTGGTACAGGGAATTGGCCTATCTTTGTCTCTACACCAGAGCGAGCCGTATTAGAGGTTTTAGATGAGCTTCCAGATAGAGAGACATTTGAGCAGGTCAATATGCTGATGGACAGCCTCGTTGACATCAGTCCGAGTCGCATGGGGCATGTGTTACGAGAATGTCGCAGCATCAAAGTCAAGCGCTTATTTTTCTGGTTTGTAGAGCAACACAATCACTTATGGCTTGAACGACTTGACCGAGATGGAGTCGAACTTGGTAGCGGTAAGCGTATGCTCATCAAAGGTGGGAGAATGGATCCGAAATATTTGATCACAGTGCCGCGCGGAATAGAAGATCGTGGATGAACAATACAGGAGGCAGGTTGCGTTGCTGGTGCGTATTCTTCCCTATGTGGCGGAAGAGAGGTGCTTTGCTCTGAAGGGAGGGACTGCGATCAATCTGTTTATTCGGGATTTACCGAGATTGTCCGTGGATATTGATTTAACCTATTTACCAGTGGAAAATCGTAGTCAGTCTCTAAGGAGCATCGATGCTGCACTGAGTAGAATTGAAAATCGTCTTTTGGAATCGGTTCCGGCGATCCGCGTGTACCAAGGAAGACTTCCGCAAGAGAACGTTATCAACAAGCTCTATGTTCGTGAACGAAATGTTCAAATCAAAATTGAAGTAACTCCAGTCTTGCGAGGTTGTGTGTATGAATCTTCAGACAGAAGCGTTACAAAAACAGTCGAAGAAAATTTCGGTTTTTCCGTCAATCAAGTCTTATCTATCGCCGACCTATATGCAGGTAAACTAATCGCAGCACTCCATCGACAGCATCCACGAGATTTGTTTGACATCCGCGATATGCTATTGACTGAAGGTGTCGACGATAAGATGCGTATAGCATTCGTTGTTTATCTGATCAGCCATCACCGTCCCATCGCGACGCTACTATCTCCAGCTCGGCGAGACATTAGTAGAGAATTTACTCGCGGCTTGGTCGGGTTGGTCCAGAATCCTATAGCACTTGATGAACTCGTTCAGGTACGTGAAACTTTAATTGCCGAATTAGTGGGACAAATGCCGGTTGCACATCGACAGTTCCTGTTAACTTTTCAAAAATGCAATCCCGATTGGTCGTTGCTTGGAGTTAAGCACGTGAGGACACTGCCGGCGATTAGATGGAGAATGAAAAAGCTATCGCTGATGGATGAAATAGAACGCGCCGACCACATTGCACAGCTTGAATCGATTATTTGACGTTGTATTTATGCATCAAAGGACAGCGTATCGCGCCGTTAAAGCAATACGCTTAACGGTGAAAAATATATTTTCGAGAAATAGTCTATTCGGAATTTTTGTTGATGTGCCTGAAGTCAGCATCCTATCATCCAGGTGGCAGAGATTGAACAAAGAGGAAAAGTGTATAGATGAACGATTTAAATTTGCAAATTGAGAAAGATGGAAATCCGCAATTTGCGGTGGTACCGATAGAAACCTATAGAGAGATTATTGCAAAGCTGAGGGATATCGAAGATTATGCCGCCATTGACCAAGCGATTCTTGAAGACCGCGACGGTCGAACTGTTCCTGCTGAGACCGTCAAGCAATTTTGAGCGATGTCTCGCCGCTGCGAGCGTGGAGAGAGAACTACGGAATCAATTTAGCGTCATTAGCCAAGTAAGTTGGATTCTCGAAGAGTTATCTATCAAGGATTGAGAATCGCCGCAAACGTGGCACACTATCTGTCTATCGACGAATATCACTAGTACTAGGTGTGCCCATTGATGATTTAGTTGAATGGAGTAACCACCCCCCCCCCGTCACGCACCACATTTGACGATAACTCTCACTGATCCGACTTGGGCATGTCAGCGGGGTCGATTCCTGGAACATGAGTTACACCCGACAGTTCTTTCCAGTTTACCGGATAGGCGGCGTAAAAAATGACACATTTCTGGTCCGCCTCATATTTCACATGATTGTCCTTCGGGACATACATCAGGTCCCCTGGATTAAGCACGTAGTCCTGGCCATCGACCACGAGGCGAAAAGTACCCTGATGACAAAAAATTAACTCATCACAGGTCAGGTCCCAGGGAACTGAAACATTGTTCAGGAAATTCACTCCCCCGGCCATGCTCGCACCCATTTTCGTGTTCACAAAGGGTTTAATAAACGTGCCGCCTTCTTCCAAATTTTCCAATCGGTCAGCGACTTCATCGAATCGATATACTGATGGCTTACTCATATGATTTCTCTTGCTTGAATTGTTGTGGGATTTTGTCTTGTTAAGTATTTGAACTAATCGCCTAAGCCATGACTCGAGAATCAATTTCAGGCTGCATCGACACTTGGCCAGTAATCGAATAAGTTACCGAGGGAGGTTCTTCAAATACAAGAGCGCATTGTATTCGCATTTGGACGACAACATCGGAAAAGGCTGTCTGTCCTCGTGTGGAGGTGATTGATGTGTATCCAGCTTGTCCAACGCAGAATATCCCATAATTCCACTGTGAGAACCGTATAAACCTCAACAAGTGGGACCGGTATCGACAGAAGGCTCAACGCACGACAACCAGGCAGTGATGCACCCGCAACAGTCTCAAGGCCGCCCAACGCCGCATGCCAGCGACTTCAATCTGGTAAGCGCGGCGACAGGCCCGAACTGCCTCGAGGGCTGAGGCGCCGGTTCCATGCGCACTGCCAATTCCTCAAGATCGTCAAGAGTTCCTGTCATGCAACGGCAGCCGTTCTTCAAATCAAGTCTTCCAGATCAACATTTAATGTATCTGCAAGTTTAGCTAATGTCGTAGTAGACCCAGTACGTTTACCTGTTTCAATCTGCGAAAGATAGACTACATTTATTCCAATTTGTTCGGCAAGCCGTTTCTGCGTTATTCCGCGATATTCACGGTACACTTTGACAGCGCTTTCGCCAGCCAGTAAACGATCTACCACTTCAATCGGAAATGATTCTTCATTGACAACAGTTGCGCTGTCGTAAAGTTCTCCATCATCTAACTCGAAGTTCGGGTCGAAGGCCTTCAAACGTTTATACAGTTGCCATGGAATGACAGCAAATGCCGGTCGACCTTCTTCGTTGAAAATCACTTGTGTCATAGTCATTTTTTGCTCCTTTTGTCTCTATATGTCTCGTCTAAGACCGATACGTAAAACTTCAATTTTTTGAACTTCATCTCTTCGGTCAAAGATGACGCTCCAGTCACCTGATCTCATTCGAAATCCTTCCCGGTTCCGCAGCCTGGCTGCGTCGATGTCGCTTCTATGCGGATCTTCAGTCAACTTCGCTAATTCACCATGTACGCGGACTGCGTCATGTTTAGGCATCCTTCGGAATGATTTCAATGCCGACTTCCTGATCTTCAGAATTTCGTGATGAGATGGGAGAATTTCTCGAAATAAACAAGAAGCGGATCTACCGTTGTCGACTTTGCGTAGCAATGTGGAGGCAATGGGCGGGAAATTGAGTTTGACGGTTGAGTTTCCGGCCCTGGGACTGTGGTAATTGATGGGCGTGGAGAGAGAACTGCAGAATCAATTTGTCACAATTAGCCAAGCAAGTCAGTGTGTCGAAGAGTATCAAATTACATTTGTCACTGACAAGGCTATTTGACTCATATTCATGGGGTCGTCCGCAGCCTTGCCCCGTGTCTTTGTGTCAGCCCTGTGCTGTGACGTGACACTTCGCATGACACTTACAGCTTCAGGCAGAGCAAATTGCTCGCCAGCTACTTTGTCGACAAACCGACCACCGCGAATTTCCCCCCGATCTTCCATCCGCCTGTAAATTGCCCTAAGTTCGCTCCATGCAGGAAAAAACCTACCTTCCTTGTCCAATAGAGCACGGAAGACAACACCGTATCTTCTTAGTAACACGTCAGCAGCATATTGATTCGCTTCCAGTTGAGATATGCTGACTGTCGGCTTCGATGCTGCGCCGAACAGCAACGACCACCGTCCGGACATATGTACACCGGAACTGTAGGACGATCTGAATCTGGAATGATTTCGCCTGCTCTTGTCTGGAACCAGTAGGGCTCGAACTCCCCCGTAGTGATCGCAAGTCGCATTCCCTGTCGCAAACAGCTCAATCAGCCCCTGTTCCAAGTGACCAGGCATCTGTCTGATCTGTTCAAGAAGTTCGGAATAGAACATCGGTCCAAACTCATACAGAGCCTCCCAAATCTGCTGCGCTATACCTGAAAGCAACGGTTTCGTCTCGCGTTGATTATCGGTCAGCACCCTCCAATGTCCCAAACGATTTCGCTGAAGAAACGTGAGCGGAATCGATCTGATTACCCCGCCATATCGAGTTCGATACCTACCACCCTCTGGGCTCGTCTTAAGATACGACGGCACGGACAACCGCGTCCACACAATATTGCCAGATGCGGCGAGTCGATCGAGCAATTCAGGCGAATACCCGAAAATTCTGGAGGGCAGAATATCTGCTTCCCAATTCCTGACCTTCGCCTCGTATCCTTCCATCTGCTCGAGTACCTGTCCAAGGGCATCCGGTCCCTCACCCATCGTGTCGGGGCTCAGCCTTGACCATCTCGCCAGGTAGGTCAGATATTGATCTATATTGATTGGCTGAATCTGTTTTCTCAAGCCCGAAATTGTTGACTTGTGAAGACGCGACAGAAAGTGTCGCTCACACCATTGCATCGGTTCACAATCTGTCCGGAAACTGCCTCTCATCACACTGCCCTCAGACTCAAGTCTGGTCAATGCAATCTCGACAGAACCGGGCGGAAGATCGATTGACCTTGCAATTTCCGAGGTGGTCACAGGCCCCACCATTTCCATTCTTCCGCGAATCACAGAGACAAGCGCATCTTCGCTGTCGGCAATTGTCTTGCGCACAATGCTCGCCGACTCAATATGCGGAGAAATCTGTGACTGCGGATGCACGAGCTTCATCTCGTCCAGTCTTTCCGCAGATACCCACAGTTCATCACCGTTGGGTGTCGTCAGTCTTGTGGCCCTGTGGTCAGCAACCAACTGTTCAAGGAACAACTGCCAAGGACTTTCGGACCATTCCCCGTGTTGCGATCCGGTTTTCGGAAACGCCTCATTGACATGCAAATAACCAATGCCAACCAACACATCGTGTAATTGTTCCGCGCTAACCGGATCAGGCCACGCCTGAAAACAGAGTTTTTCAATCACTTGCGCATCCAGCAAGCCATATTCAGTCACATCTGCCGAACTCAGATAACGACGGGACTGCACAGCAAGTGTTCTTCGCTCTTCCGCGGGTGCATCATCAAGAAAGGCATATTGTTTTGCCGTCAAAATCTCCTGTGCGAGCGGAGACGGTTCACTCAGATCACGGCATACAACTGAAACCTGATCGGTTTCTATCCTTTCCAACAATGACTCCAATCCTTCCAAGTCCATCAGATCGTGAGTGCAATCCATCAGGGTTTGATCGACCAGGGGATGACTCGGGATTTCGACCGGACCGACTATGTTCTCCTGACATGCCAGTTGATCGGGAAACACCACGGACAACAGGTCCTCGGAATCGTTTCTCTGAAACGGTGGTGGAACCTTCTTTCCGTTTCGGAACCGGAGCACGGCAAGTGCGACGCTAGCCGCCCAACGCCACCGCACACCGAACATAGGCGCACCAAGTACTGCCTGTCTGACTATCGTGGTGGCGGTTGATCGTTTTACATACCCTTTCACCTCCTCCAGTGCGAAACTGTGAGTCGGACCGAGCGACAGCAAAAAGTTATCCTCCAACGCGGCAGCTTGCAACTCAAAATTGAATCTGACACAAAAGCGTTTTCTCAGGGCCAGCCCCCAAGCCCGATTCAATCTGGAACCGTATACACTGTGAATGACGAGATGCCAATCGTTCATCTCATCAAAAAACCGTTCGAAGACAATTGTGTTCTGGGTCGGGATGACGCCGAGTGCCTTTTTGGCCGCGGCCAGATATTCAACAATCTGCTCACAGATATGTGTATCGATATGGCAGTAAGCCTGAACCAGACTGACAATCTCTTCCGAATCAGCTTTATCCAGTAATTGACTTACATACCCGCGCAGATCAGACACAGCGCCGCTCAACTCGATACTACGCCCCCTGCCATCACCCAACCAAAATGGGATATTCGGTGGCTGGCCACGAGCGTCCTCAACTCGGACAATACCTTTTTCGACGCGGCGAATCCGATACGACATATTGCCTAACTGAAAAATGTCTCCGACAAGACTTTCAAATGCAAAATCCTCGTTGACAGTACCGATCCGAATGTCTTCCGGTTCCAGGATGACGTCGTAATCGAACTGATCTGGTATGACTCCGGCATTGGTCGCTGCGGCAAGACGGGCGCCAGCCCGTGCGCGCACGACTCGATTGACTGCATCGAGATATAGGTATGCTCCCCGCCGTCCGCGTCGAAGCGAGAACCCTTCGGACAGCATCTGCAAGATCTCATGAAAACGATCAAGCGCAATGTCTCGATACGGATACGCTGTCAAAACGCATTGATAAAGATCATCGATATTCCAATCCCGTGCGCTGACTTCACTGACAATCTGCTGAGCCAGTGCATCCAATGAGCCATGACAGATCTCGAGAGTCTCCAATTCACCATCGGCCACTGCCTTGAACAGTGCAGCGCTTTCAATCAGTTCATCTCTTGTTGTCGGGAACATCACCCCTTTCGGAGTCTTCTCCAGTGTATGACCGGAACGGCCGACTCTTTGCAGGAAAACCGCAATTGACCGGGGTGACGAGATCTGACAGACCAGATCGATGTCACCGATATCAATTCCCATCTCAAGCGACGCAGTCGCGACGAGTACTTTCAGTGAACCACTTTTCAATTTCTGTTCGACATCAAATCGATGTTCTTTGGAAAGGCTTCCATGATGCGAGCCGACATGGTCCTTTCCGATCAGTTCCGCGAGGTGTCGACTCGCACGTTCGACATGACGACGTGTATTGACGAAAATCAGCGTTGTCCGGTGTTGCTCCACAAGGTCTGCAATTTTCCGATAGGTTTCCTGCCAGCTCTCTGTAGACATCACAGACTCGAGAGGACGTGATGGAACTTCGATTCTCAGATCCCACTCGCGTATGTGACCCGAATCCACGATTACACAATCATGTTGCTCTTTTCCGGTCAGGTATGACGCAATCCGATTGATCGGTTTCTGTGTGGCGGACAACCCTATTTTCACGGTTGGTGCAGACACTATGGATTCGAGTCGGGCGACTGAAAGTGAGAGGTGGGCACCTCGCTTGTTGCTGACCAGCGAATGGATTTCGTCCACAATCAGACGCTTTACCGAACTCAGCATCTTCCTGCCGGACTTGGAAGTCAGAAGCAGATATAGCGATTCCGGTGTGGTGACAAGAATATGCGGCGGTTTCCTTGCCATTTTCTGGCGTTCTGATTGTGACGTGTCACCGGTACGAACACCGCTTCGAATGTGAATGTCTCCAAAACCGGATTCGGCGAGGCGCTCTCTTATTCCCGCCAACGGCAATTCAAGATTTCTGTCGATGTCATACGACAGCGCCTTGAGCGGAGAGACATATACAACGTGTGTTCCCTCCGGAACGCCACCCTGGGCAACACCGAGCTGAACAAGCTCATCGATGACCGCTAGAAATGCTGCGAGTGTCTTGCCCGAACCGGTCGGTGCGGCGACAATGACATTGCGGTGGTCCTGTATCGCAGGCCAAGCCGATTTCTGACAATCTGTAGCACTGTCATAGGTTGCTTCGAACCACCTTTCGACTTGCGGATGAAAACTAAAATCCAACTGTTCGATATCGCCCAATTCTTACACCTTCACAAGCAAAAAATACACAGAATGAATCATGCTGCACTCGCTTTGGATGCATCATCCGACAGCAAAAAATTTCTCCAGTCTGATGTTGAAATTGCAAGACATAAAATATAATTTGCAGCAGCACACCCCATGGGAAGTCAAATGGAAGTCTTGGCGCAGGAAAGCAGCTGGTGGAAAAGTGTTTTGCTTTAGCGAAGGGCTCATCAGCTAGCTGTCAGTATCTCGATTTGTCCGTCTGCCTTATTATCCCAAATTTCGCATCGCGATTGAACTTGGTGTATGTGCCCACATTTTGAACTTTCTTCGAACCGACTATTCTGTTCCGGTCGTCGATCATATTGACGCTCTCCATAAACAGTCCTCTGGGTCCTTGGGTATTCATGACCACCCTCTGTTTTTCGGGACAGACCGGAGTCTCGGTCTGACGATGAATTATTCCGGAGATTGAAACAATTGTTCAACACCTTAACCGCAATATCCTCCTTGCTGATCAGCTACGCATTCCTTTTCAGCGGCAACTCGATGCTTCTGACACTACTCGCACTTCGCGCCCAACAGGAAAACTTCCCAATCATTCTGATCGGCTGTCTCAGTGCAGTGTATTTTCTCGGGCTGTACCTTGGCGCAAAGTTCAGCAGCAGCATCGTAGCCCGATGCGGGTATGGCCGAGCCTACGCGATATTCGCCGGTTACGGAGCGGTCTGTGCACTGCTTCATGCATTGATCGTCGATCCCTATGCATGGCTGACGATTCGGCTCGGTACCGGCTTTTGCATCGCCGGTCTTATCATGGTTACCGAAAGTTGGATCAATGCTCAGGCAACGCGGACGACAAGGGGACAGATCCTCTCGATGTACATGATCACCCACTTTCTCGCATCAGGAACCGGCCAGCTGTTCATCCCATTTCTGGATGCGTCAGGATTCCAGTTGTTCTCAGTTGCTGCCATCGGCTATACGCTCTCACTCGCACCGGTACTTCTGACCAGGTTGCCGGCACCGGCTCTGAAAGCTCGACAGGCTTTCAAGTTTCGTGAGATCTATGCGTATTCACCCACCGCCGTGTCGGGGGCCATCTGCTGTGGACTGACGACTTCCGCCGTATACGGACTGGCGCCGGTCTATGTTCAGGGATTGGGCATGACAACAGCCACCACCGCATATTTCATGGCATTGTTTATCTTCAGTGGTGGACTGTTGCAGTGGCCGATCGGACGAATATCGGATCACTTCGACCGCCGAAAATTAATTACCATCATGTGTTTTGCAAGCGGGGTCGTGTCCGTTGTAGTCATCTTCTCACCAGGGATCAACCTGATCGTCTTTCTGATATCAGCATCCTTTTACGGAGCGTTCTCGTTTACGATCTACCCGATCGCATTGGCCTACATGAACGACTGTGTCGATAAAACCAAATTGCTTCATGCAGCGGCCGGGATGCTCACCGCTTACAGTACCGGTTCGATAATCGGTCCCATACTGGCGGCGTTAGCAGTTGACCTGTTCGGTTATCACTTTCTGTTTGTATTCACCGCGACGATTCTATTGCTTTATGCCGCACTCGTCATTTGGCGAACAAAAGTGAGAGAGGCACCGAAGAAGAAAAAATTCAGCCGCATCGGTCGAAATGGCGTGACGCAAATAAAACGCAAAACCGGGCACAAGAAAGCTAATGATCCGATGGATGAAAAGGCCGACGCCACCGAGTCCAATCAAGAGTCGTAACGGCCACTTTCGTCAAAATCCAGCGAGTCGCCACGGTTAAGTCCTCCTGTGACTTAAGGGTTTCTCAAAAGTCTGATCAGACTCGAGGTATCCCAGCGGTTGCCGCCCATGGCCTGAATCTCTGCATAGAACTGATCAACCAGGGCGGTGATCGGGAGTCTCGCACCGGCCTTGTTCGCCTCGCCGAGACAGATTGACAGGTCCTTGCGCATCCAGTCTACCGCGAACCCAAATTCGAACTGATCATCCACCATGGTCACGCCACGATTTTCCATCTGCCACGACTGGGCTGCGCCCTTCGATATGACATCCAGCACCAGCTTCTCATCCAGGCCTACTTTTGCCGCGAAGTTCAACGCTTCTGACAGTCCCTGCAGCAAGCCTGCGATGGAAATCTGGTTGACCATCTTGGTCAGTTGACCGCTGCCGACCGGGCCCATCAATGTCACCGCCCTGCCGTAGCTGCTCATGATCGGAGCGACCAATTCAAAGACTGAACTGTCTCCGCCTGCCATTACCGTCAAAATCCCGTTTTCCGCCCCTGCCTGACCACCTGAAACCGGGGCATCTATGAAGTGAAGTCCGGAATCCGCGGCAACTTGCGCAAGCTTTTTCGCGATCTGCGCCGATGCGGTGGTGTGATCAACGAATACCGCCCCGGACTTCATTCCGGAATAGGCGCCATTGTCACCACAGCAGATTTCCTCAACATCACTGTCATTGCCTACGCAGGCAAAAACGTAGTCTGCATCCTTTACTGCGTCGGCCGGAGTTGCTGCTTTACAGCCGTTGTGCTCATTGACCCACCGTTCCGACTTGCTTGCGGTGCGGTTGTAGACACATACGTCATACCCATTTGCCGCAAGATGGCCAGCCATCGGATAACCCATCACACCAAGTCCTAAAAAGGCGGTTTTCACACCATTTTTATCTGAATTCGAGACCATTAATCTTTCCTAACTGTCAGTTTTACCGTGTACCGAACTTCAGGCTGATCACGGCATATCCACGATGATTGAAAAAAAATTCTTCAGTCAGATGATCAACCGGAAATTCGGAGCCAATTGGCTGCCATTATAATGATTGATCGAATCGGACTTTCAGTTTCAAAACTCACGCAAACCAATGAAATATCCCATCAAAGTGAGACTTGCCGACGTTCACGATGCAGCAACACTGGCAGACTTCACACGCAGCATAGCGTCGGAAACCGAGCAGGTCGAACTCAACCCGCAAACAGTTTCAAACGGCGTCCAGGCAGTGTTCGAAAATCCTGGACTGGGATTCTACGTCGTCGCAACCTTGCAGGACGAAATTGTCGGTTGCCTGATGGTGAGGCATTTTCGTTAACTGAAAACCGTTGGTATGACTCGCGATCGCAAGGGGGC